>NZ_JBYCLA010000517.1:0-5316 GCF_057473665.1 Mycobacterium sp. TH-M25 | reverse complement strand
TTCGTGACCTGATCGGCGAGCGGCCGATCTTCCGACGAGAACAGGCGGTCGGGTTGTCGACGACTGCCTATCTGCTGGCCAAGGTCGCGGTGTTCTGCGCATTCGCGACCGCCCAGGCGGCCGTCGCAACGATCATCGTCCGCTTGGGTAAAGGTGCGCCCACTGCGCATCCACCGTTCTTCGACGACGCGACGTTTTCGCTGTTCGTCACCGTTGCCGCAACATGCGTGGCCTCGGCCATTCTCGGTCTGATGCTCTCGGCGATCGCACAGTCCAACGAGCAGATCATGCCGTTGCTAGTGGTGTCGATCATGTCGCAGCTAGTTCTTGCCGGCGGAATGATTCCGGTGACCGGCCGGGCGGGGCTCGATCAGATGTCCTGGCTGACCCCCGGGCGTTGGGGTTACGCCGCCGGCGCATCCTCGATCGACTTCCCGGGCCTGGTGAAGGTCAAGCAGATTCCGACCAACGACCCGATCTGGCAGCACTCCAAGCACATCTTCCTGCTGGACATGGGCATGCTGGCAGCGCTGTCGCTGTTCTACGCCGGATACGTGCGCTGGACTATCCGGCTCAAGCGTTAGCCAAGCTGGCCAGCGCATACTCGCTGACCGCGATCAAGGCGTCGGTCGCGGATCTGCGGTCGCGGGCATCGACGTTGATCACCGGGACGTGGGCAGGCAAGGTCAGCGCCTTACGCACCTCGGCTGCGGGATACCTTGGCGTGCCGTCGAATTCGTTGACCGCGATCAGGAACGGCAGGTTGCGATGCTCGAAGAAGTCGACGGCGGCGAAGCAGTCCTGCAAACGCCGGCAGTCCACCAGGATCACCGCGCCGATCGCACCGCGCACCAGGTCGTCCCACATGAACCAGAATCGGCGCTGGCCGGGCGTACCGAACAGATAGAGCACCAGATCCTCGTCGAGGGTGATCCGGCCGAAGTCCATGGCAACCGTGGTGGTCCGCTTCTCCGGGGTGGCGTCCACCATGTCGACGCCGGCAGAGGCGTCGGTGACCATCGCCTCGGTGCGCAGCGGCATGATCTCCGACACCGAGCCGACGAATGTGGTCTTGCCCACGCCGAAACCGCCGGCGATGACGATTTTGGTGGACGCGGTGTCGCGCGACTTGTGCATTGGGGCGACCCTGGCATCAGAGCGCTCGTAGACCACGGAGCGTCCTTCCTATCAGTTCGCGGCGTTCATCACCGGTGGAGCGTTCGGTCAACGTCCGATTAACTCGAAGGTAGCCCGAAGTCACCAAATCACCGACCAACACGCGCGCGACACCCAGCGGCAGATCTAACCGAGCCGATATTTCGGCCACCGACGGGCTTTTGCGGCACAGCTGCACGATTCTGTCCCGCACATCGCCCCGCGGCCACCGGTGGAACGTGGCCGACTGCAAGGCCTGCACCGGCGCTTCCAACGGGATGTCGACCGTGGCCTTCGTTCGGCCTGCCGTCAGGGTGTACGGCCGGACCAGACTCGCCTCAACTGGCGGCGGCTCGGGGTCCAACGGCTGACGATTGTCCATGACCGCTCACGAGTTCAGCGGGGCACGCCGCGACGACTGGACCACGTTGCCCACCCGTTCGACAAGCACCGCCATCTCGTATCCGATCTGCCCGATGTCGCATGACGTCGCGGCCAGCGTGGCCAGATGCGAACCGTCACCGACCTGCATCAGCAGCAGGTAGCCGTTTTGCATCTCCACCACCGACTGCAACACCTGGCCACCCTCGAACAGCGCAGCGGCGCCGCTGGCCAGGCTGGCCAGACCTGACGACACCGCCGCCAGCTGGTCGGCACGCTCCTTCGGCAGCCGCTCGCTGGCCGCCATCAGCAGTCCGTCAACGGATACCAGGATGGCGTGCGACACCCCGCGGACTTCACGGGCGAAGTTCGACACCAGCCAGTCCAGGGAGTTGTCGGCGGGCACGGATTGAAAACCAGCGGTCATTCGGGTCCTTGGTCGTTGTCACGGGCGTGCGACCGCGCTGCGCGGATGCCGCCGAAATGGCTGCTCATCGAGGCGCGCACGGCCTCCGGGTCGCGCAGCGGAGCCCGATGCGCGGGGGTGCGGCTCGCGCCGGTGGTGGTGCCGGCGGTAGTGCCGTTGTTGTCGTCGGCGCGGTGGTGCGCGTTTCCGTTCGACTCGCCACCGCCGGGCACCAGCCGTGCGCCGGGTTCGCGCACTGGCAGGCCCTGCTCGGTGTGTCGCTGCACGGGCGTGTTCTCCACTTCGGCGGCAGCCGACCAGCCCCGGTCCCACACCGTCTGCCAGTCCAGATCCGGGCTGCGCGCCAGCTCGCGCGGGTCGACCAACCATTCGGAGAGCATCTGTTTGTAGATCAGATCGTCCGCGGGCGACTCGGGCGGCGGAGGGGCTTCGGCCGCCCAAACGTCCTCGACCGGGGCCGCCGGCACGGCCGGCTCGGCTTCGGGCCGATTCCGGCTTTCCCGGCTCTCGCGGTTGAATCGGACCCGCGAGCCGAAGAACGACGAGGTGTTCGAGGCCGGCTGTGCCACAGGTGGTTCCCCGGCGGGCTCGGCAGTCTCCGCCGGAGCGGCCGACGGCTCGGGTTGCGGCGGCGACGCGGCCGGTACGCCGACGATCCCGCTGCCGCCGGGCCTGCGCCGCGGCAGCAGGCTGATCGACGACTCGGTCGAGAGCAAACCGTTTCGTTCCGAGGTGTCCTCGCGCTCGGCCGGCAATTCGGGCTCTGCCAGCGGCTCGGGCCACGTGGAGACGGGCGCTGCCGCCACCGGCTCGGTTTTGCGCGGCGCTGCCGTGCCCGCGTCCGCACTCGCCAGCACGGTCGACGGCAGATAGACCTCGGCGGTCGTGCCCGACCGCGTCTCCTCGATCGACGAGGCGCGCAGCCGAACCCGGATGGCGTGCCGGTCGGCCAGCCGGCCGACCACGAAGAGGCCCATGTGGCGGGCACTGTCGGGGCTGACCTCTCCCCCCGCCTGCAGGCGCATGTTGGCGATGCGGCGGTCGCCGTCGGTCATGCCCAGCCCGACGTCGACGATCTGCAGCAGCACCGCCCCGTCGCTGCGGAAGCCCGCCGACACCCGAACCGGCGATCCCGGCGGCGAGTAGCGCAGCGCGTTGTCGATCAACTCCGCGAGTAGATGGGCGATGTCACCGGAAACCGCTCCCACGAGCATGCAATCGGGCACCATCGACGTCTCGACCCGTCGGTAGTCCTCGACCTCGGAGGCGGCCGCGTGGATGATCGACGCCAGCGGCGCAGCCGTGCGCTGATCCCGGCGCGAGCCCTGCGCGCCGGCCAGCACCAGCAGGTTCGCGCCGTTGCGGCGCATCCGGGCGGCCAGGTGGTCGAGACGGAACAGGCTGTCGAGTCGCTCGGGATCTTCTTCATTGCGCTCGAGGCGGTCGATCAGCGAGAGCTGCTGGTCCACCAGCGACCGATTGCGCCGCGACATCGTCTCGAACATGTCGTTGACCAGGTGCCGCAGTCTGGCTTCGTCGCCCGCCAAAAGTAAGGCCTGGATGTGCAATTCGTCGACTGCGTGCGCAACTTGACCGATTTCTTCGGTGGTGTGCACCGGCAACGGCTCGGGCGGCGACTCGTCGCCGGCCCGCACCCGGGTGATCTCCCGCTCGAGGTCTTCGTGGGCGACTTTCAGGGCGCCGTCGCGCAGCACCCGCAGCGGCTGGATCAGCGAGCGCGCGACCAGCAACACGATGACCAGCGCGGCGGCCAGGGCGGACAACACCAGGACGGTGTCTCGGATCGCGGCATTGCGACGGTTGTGGGCCTGGTTCTCGACGGCCTTGGTCACCTTCCCGGTGATGTCCTTGATGATCCGCCCGGCGATTTCGTCGGTGGTCTGCACCGAGCGCAGCAACGCCGGGTTGTTCACCAGCTGCTGCGCCGGATCGGACATCAGACCCATCCGCGTCACCATCTGCTGCTGCAGCATCTTGGCCTCCGGAGAGCCGACACCCAGCACTTCGGCCATACCGAACAGGGTCGACGGCTCAGTACCCGCCAGAGTGATCATCGACGTGCGCAGTTCGGGCTCGGGCAGTTCAGCACCGCGTGCGATCAGCACCTGCTGCATCATCATCTGGCCGCGGGCGCCGATCGCCCGGCTCAGACCCTGCGCCTGGGCCCGGATCTGTTCGTTGTCGACGCGAACCGACCCGTCGATCGCGTTCTCGGCGGTCAACAGGATGGGCGCGTAGGTCGTCACCCGTGCACGCAGTCCGAGGGTGTTCGACTCGACATTGTCGAGCAGGGACTGCCCGCCGTCCAGCATCGCGTCGATGCCGGCGGCCACGTCGGGCGCGACGTTGGTGCCGTGCAATCGGGCCTCGAGCTCACTCTTGCGGGCGTCGTAGTTCTTTTTCGCGCCGTCCGCATCGCCACCGGTCGAGCCCGCCAGCAATGCGACGTCGAGCGCCGACATGTATTTAGTAATGGCCGGAACCATCTCGGCACGGTCGGCGGCCAACCGCAGCCGATGCGCGTCGCTGAGCGCACCCGCAACACGAAATCCGCCGAATACCATTGCCAGCAATAATGGCAGCGCCACAATGGCGAGGACTTTCCACCTGACCGGCCAATTTCGCACCGACCACGAAGCCGGCCGTTTCACCGAGGCCGACTCGTCGCCGGTGCTACCCGTCGGCTCGTTTCTCCACGACGAGATCGACCGCTTGGCGCGGGCAAACATGGTCACCGGAACAGCGCGGTGTGAGCGTCCGCTCCGCTGAATCGCAGTAATAGCGCGTCGTTCATTGGGACTTCCTGCTAATTGCGCTCACCCCGAGCGACGGGCAAGCCTTACACGCCTGGCAATTCAGCGAGTATGCCAGGCTGTGGCGGCAGTGACCACAATTCTTACTGAACAGACAGAGTTCAGCGAAGCGCCAGCGGCTCTGCCTCAGATAGCCGAGCAAATAATCTCCGCAGCCAGCGCCACCAACGGCGGCGGGTATCCGACACCCGGGTCCCTACGCTTACCCGGTTACCGTGTGTTGTGTTCAGGCTGCTGTTTTACTCGCAGCTCATCACCTTAGCCACGAAGAGAGGCCCAGGGCCTTGAGGTTCCCAACACCTTGGCAATTGGGCAGGTAGGACGCAGTACTCGTAAGTGCTGCGGCCGGGGCCACCGCCATAAGGGGCCGAACACCACCAACACCACAAGGCAGCAAGACCACAAGAGAGCGAGAGAGATTATTGGATATTACGGTCGGCGGGAGCCAGTGTTCCGCTGTCGGGTGAGCCACTGTTCCGGTTGGGACTGGGCCACCGTGGCGGTGCGGGCTGAGCCGTG
>NZ_JBYCLA010000516.1:0-2478 GCF_057473665.1 Mycobacterium sp. TH-M25 | reverse complement strand
GGGTGTATTCGCGGGACGCGAAGTTCACCCCGGCTCGAGAAGCGTTGGATAACCCCAACTTCCGGCTGATACTGACTGACCCGGAAACAATTGAGGCCCGCACTGATCCGTGGGATCCAGACAGCGCTCCGACCCGTGCGCAGACCGAGGCCGCCCGCCACGCCGAGATGGCCACAAAGTATTTGGCGGAAGGGGATGCCGAGCTCAACGCGATGCTGGGCATGAAACAAGCCAAGCGGGAAATCAAACTCATCAAGTCGACGACAAAGGTGAACTTGGCCCGCGCCAAAATGGGTTTGCCGGTACCGGTGACATCGCGCCACACCTTGTTGCTTGGACCACCGGGTACCGGGAAGACCTCGGTAGCACGCGCTTTCACTAAGCAGCTGTGCGGATTGACCGTGCTGCGCAAGCCGCTCGTGGTCGAGACAAGCCGCACCAAGCTGCTGGGTCGGTATATGGCCGATGCGGAGAAGAACACCGAGGAGATGCTTGAGGGTGCGTTGGGTGGAGCGGTCTTCTTCGATGAGATGCACACCCTGCACGAGAAGGGCTACACCCAAGGAGACCCCTACGGCAATGCGATTATCAATACGCTGCTGCTGTACATGGAGAACCATCGCGACGAGCTGGTGGTGTTCGGAGCGGGCTACGCCAAGGCGATGGATAAAATGCTCGAGGTGAATCAGGGTCTGCGACGGCGGTTTTCGACGGTGATCGAGTTCTTCAGTTACACCCCCGAAGAGTTGATCGCGCTGACCCAATTGATGGGCCAGGAGAACGAAGACGTCATCACTGAGCAAGAGGCACAGGTGCTGTTGCCGTCGTACACCAAGTTCTACCTGGACGAGACCTATTCCGAAGACGGAGATCTGATTCGGGGTATCGACATGCTCGGCAATGCCGGCTTCGTGCGCAATGTAGTGGAGAAGGCCCGCGACCACCGTAGTTTCCGCCTCGACGACGAGGACCTCGATGCGGTGCTGGCCAGCGACCTCACCGAATTCAGCACGGACCAACTGCTGCGGTTCAAGGAGTTGACCAGTGCCGACCTGGCCGAAGGCCTCAGTGCGGCGGTGGCCGAGAAGAAGTCATCGTAGCCTATGGCGGCCCGGCGGCAATGTCGCGGGCGTACCTGCGCCGGCTCCAGCTGAAACGTCTCGCTGGACTTCGTATCCGCGGCACCACTGTGAACGGCTGATTTGTGTTGGGCTACTGCAGTGTTGCAAACGTCTGGCAGTTGCCTTGACTCACCTTGCCCCGAGTGCCACGATGGCCTGTGCAAGCACCTCGCTAGGTGAGGCGTCTGCACGGATATAGGCCACTGACCTCGAACGTCGAAAGACGCCCAGGGTCAGGACAGCTCCTCCCGGATTAAGGGTTGAGCCCAAGTGGCTTCCGACTCTGATTGAGCCGGATACGCCGTGTGGTGCCAAAGCTCTGACGAGAGGGGTGCCGTACTCGGGTATTTCGTGCCGAGCCGTCCTCCCCACAGTGCAATGTGCGGCACCCTCGTGTGCCTCGGCCGTGAGGAGGTGAGAGCGAAATGAGTCCCGACGATAGTCCGTATTCCAAATCGACGACCATTTCGTTGCGACCCGACCCGGGCACCGTTTCCACAGTCTGAATCGGCTTACCCCCGAAAGATCTGATCCGATCGTCTCCGCTTCGCGGATTCGTGTGAGTGAACTGCGCCGAAAGTAGCTCCGGAGGTAGCCACAGAACTTCGGGTTTGGTCTCTTTCCGTGAGGAGAAGTCCGATGTCGTTTGTCTTTACTTATCCAGAAGCGTTAGCTACGACGGCTGGTCACCTAAGCAGGGTTGGATCCGTGATGGCTACCCAAAACACGGCTGCGGCAGCTGCGACCACAGGGCTGCTTCCTGCCGCCGCTGACGCGATATCAGCCTTGATCGCAACACAATTCAACGCACACGGCGCGATGTACCAGGCGGCGAGCGCCCAAGCGATGGCAGTGCACGAGCTGTTTGTCGCGATTTTGGGTGCGAGCGCGGATTCCTATGCGGCCACCGAAGCCGCCAACGCGATCGCAACCAGCTAGACGAGGAGCGTAACGATGACTGCAGCACTGGACTTTGCCACGTTGCCGCCCGAAATCAACTCCGCGCGCATGTATGCCGGGGCTGGCTCCACGCCACTGCTGGCCGCCGCGTCGGCTTGGCGTGGGTTGGCCGTAGAACTGCGTTCGACGGCGCTGTCGTACGGCTTGGTGCTGACGGCGCTGACGAGCGAAGAATGGCATGGACCCGCAGCGGCGTCGATGGCAGCTGCGGCCAGGCCATATCTGACGTGGATGAGCACCGCAGCCGGGCAAGCCGAGCAGACTGCCGTGCAGGCCGAGGCTGCCGCGGGGGCTTATGAGTCCGCGTTCGTCGCCACGGTTCCCCCGCCGGCGATTGCGGCCAATCGCGCTCAGCTGGTGGCGCTGACTGCCAGCAACGTCCTAGGCCAGAACACAC
>NZ_JBYCLA010000515.1:0-4538 GCF_057473665.1 Mycobacterium sp. TH-M25 | reverse complement strand
GGACGCCATCACCAGCGGCCTGGAGGTGGTGTGGACGCCGACCCCCACCAAGTGGGACAACACCTTCCTGGAGACCCTGTACGGCTACGAGTGGGAGTTGACCAAGAGTCCCGCGGGCGCGTGGCAGTTCACCGCGAAGGACGGTGCCGGCGCGGGCACCATCCCGGACCCGTTCGGCGGGCCGGGCCGTAACCCGACAATGCTGGTCACCGACATCTCGCTGCGCGAGGACCCGATCTACCGGGAGATCACCACGCGTTGGCTGGATCACCCCGACGAGTTGGCCGACGCCTTCGCCAAGGCGTGGTTCAAGCTGCTGCACCGCGACATGGGACCGGTCTCTCGCTATCTCGGCCCCTGGATTCCCGAGCCGCAACTGTGGCAGGACCCGGTACCGGACGTCGACCACACGCTGGTCGACGACAAGGACATCGCCGCCTTGAAGAAGAAGGTCCTCGACTCTGGGCTGGCAGTGCCGCAACTGGTCAAGACGGCATGGTCCGCGTTGGCCAGCTACCGCAACACCGACAAGCGCGGCGGTGCGAACGGTGCGCGAATTCGCCTCGAGCCGCAGAAGAACTGGGAGGCCAACGAGCCTTCCGAGCTGGCGAAGTCGCTGGCGGCGCTGGAGAAGATTCAGCACGAATTCAACGAATCGGCAGCCGGCGGCACGAAGATCTCGCTGGCCGACCTGATCGTGCTGGCCGGGTCTGCGGCGGTGGAGAAAGCGGCCAAGGACGCCGGCTACCAGATCGACGTGCACTTCGTCCCGGGCCGTACCGACGCCTCGCAGGAGAACACCGATGTGGAGTCGTTCGCGGTGCTCGAACCACGTGCCGACGGTTTCCGCAACTATTTCCGGGCCGGTGAGAAGGTGCCCCTCGAGCATTTGCTGCTCGAAAAGGCCTGCCTGCTCGGCGTGACCGCTCCGGAGATGACTGTGCTGATCGGTGGCCTTCGTGCACTCGGCGCCAACCACGGCGGCAGCAAGCACGGTGTGTTCACCGACAAGCTGGGCGTGTTGACCAACGATTTCTTCGTCCACCTGCTCGACATGAACACCGAGTGGAAAGCATCCGAGAGCGCGGAGAACGTCTACGAGGGCCACGACCGGTCCTCGGGTGCCTTGAAGTGGACGGCGACCGCCAATGACCTTGTGTTCGGGTCGAACTCGGTGCTGCGCGCCCTGGCCGAGGTCTACGCCCAGGACGACAACAGTGGGAAGTTCGTCGAGGACTTCGTCGCGGCCTGGGTCAAGGTCTGCAACAACGATCGGTTCGACCTGCGGTAACGCCTGATCGCCCTGCCCGAACACTGCACCCCGCGAGCTTCGGGTCGCGGGGTGCAGTGCTGGCCGGCCGGCGCCTGATGCATGTCGAGAGTCGCGCGTCGTGGAACCGCCGAATCAGTGTCGGCGAGTCAGCAGCGCTGTCGCACTCCAGGGTCGTTTCCCTGGGTCACGCGGATCGGGTTGCGGACCCCACAGCGTCGGCCACATGAACATCGGCAACCTACGAAATCGCTTGGCGGCTGCCATCAGATGCTCTGATTCGAGGACTCGCCAGCCCAGTGCTTCGAAATAGGCCAACCCGTTTTCGGGCGCAAAAATGAACGGGGCATTCTGCAGCATCCCGGACATCTTCTTGTTCATCAGCCTCTTCAGGCCGGGGCCGCCGAAGTCGAGCATCCACCAGCAGACCTCAGGCCGATCGAGCGCGTCCGAAAGCGCTGCGACATCACGCTCTTGGAGATACATCAGCAGGCCCTCGGTCAACACCAGCGCGTTGGCGGCGCCGTCGAGAGCTTCGTCGAGAAATGCGCTGCGGGCTGCCGGATCAGCGAGGTCGACCGCGGACCGTGCCAACCCGCACTGCGGCGTCTGGTCGGCAAGGAGTTGCGTCTTCTCCTCGAGCAACTGCGGAAGGTCCGCCTCGATCCAGGGGAAGTCAGCCGGAAGGTGCAAGCGGTAAGGCCGGGTGTCCAAGCCGGCGGCCAGATTCAGCACCCGATCACAGCCTTTGGCGATCGCCCCGGCGATAGCGTCATCGATGATCTTGGTCCGCGCGATGAGCCACCAGCCGTTGCGGCTCGACGCCGGAGTGTTGGCGACGATCGCGCGGCCCTGCGCTCCCGCGAGGCGCTCGGCGAGCGGATCGCGGAACAGCGCGTCGGCCCGCGATGATTCGGCAGCCCGGTAGAGCGCAGTCCACCTGGCGGTGTCGGAAACATGGGTGATCACATGTTCGGCGTCTGACATGGCTTGGGTTATAGCACTCCGGCGCTGCTGGAATCCGCGTTGGGTCGTGTACCAGGGTCTGAAGGACATCTCGTTGCACTCATGTGGCGTCCCCTTGCGGGGTCTGGGTTTTGGCCTCTGTGCGTCCGGTTCCGCGTCGGCGGGGTTTTAGGGATACTCCACCAGTGCGCCCGTCGGCCCGGCTGGCGCGACGGCGGCTGGCACGCAAAGGAGTTCGGTCGTGGTCGATTGCGGGCCGTAGCGGATCCGCGTATCCGTCGACCGTTCAGGTCGCGGCAGAGGCCTGCAGCGATGCCAGGGCGCCCGCGCTGAGCCGGGCGAGTTCGTCGGCCTCCTCGGGGGTAAGCGCGGCCGCGAAAATCTCGGCCATCCGGCGGTTGGTCGCCTGCTCGACCTCGGCGTAGCGGTCCTTCTTGTCCGCCCCGTCGGCGAATGGCTCGGGCCACCCGAACATCGCCGCGTACTGATGGCCCTTGTTGAGCATGTGCGCTTCCACCGGGGTGATGCCGGAAATGGTGAGGGCGTTGAAATGAACGCCGCCCCGCAGCTCACGCAGAACGTGCATGACCTGCAGCGCCTGCGCCGCAGCGTCGTCGGCCAGCGGCATGGTGCGCCAGCCGGCATACAGTGGCAGGCCCGCGTCCGGTGCCGCCGCGATGACCTTCTCCCCCAGCGCCGCGATGCGGTCCAGGCTTTCGGCGCCGGCCAGGTGCTTGCGGGCGAAGCGGGCAATCTGGTCCCAGTACACCTCGGCCGCGCCGGCCGCGCCGTGCACCGCGACGCCCTCCTCCCACAGGCCGCGCAGGAAGTTGGCTTCGAACGCAACGAACACTGAACCGACCGTGGCGCCGGTGGCCTCGCCCAGCACCCCGCCGCGGCCGGCGACGTATCCGGTGAGCGGGTTGTGGTAGCCGGCGGCGATGCTGTCGGCGAACGTCTCGGGGTGCAACATGAACACCGCGACGGCTTGTTGGATGGGCGAGGCCGCGGCGATGGCCGCGTCGAGCACGTCGTTGTTGCTCATGGGTCTCCTTGTAATTCATGACGCTGCGTGTGTCGCACGCTACTCCTGGCGTCGTTTCCCTACCCAGGCAGCAATGTCGCGCGATGCCTGGGCGTGTGCGGTCACGATGATCTACGTCAACCGCACCGCGAGGCTTCGCTTACCGCCTAATCGGAGACCTTGACGACGAGCTTGCCGACGTTCTTGCCGTCGAACAACATGTTGATCGCCGTCGGCAACTGCTCGAAGCCCTCGACGACGGTTTCCAGCGGGGTGAGGGCGCCTCCGGCGATCAGGCCGGCGATCTCGGTGATCGCCTCCGGCGCGCGCCCGAAGTGGTCCAAGACGATGAAGCCCTGCAGCGTCGCGCGCTGGATGAGCAGGTTGCCGAACGCGCGCGGCCCGGGCGGTGGGTCCGCCGAGTTGTAGCCGGAGATCATGCCGCACAACGCCACCCTGGCACCGATGTTCAGGCGCGCGAAGATGGCGTCCATGATGTCGCCGCCCACGTTCTCGAAGTCGACGTCGATCCCGTCGGGCGTGGCCGCGGCAAGCTGGGCGGCCCAGTCGTCGGCGCGGTGGTCGACGGCCGCATCGAAGCCGAGCCGTTCGGTGACCAGCGCGCACTTCTCGGGGCCGCCGGCGATCCCGACGACGCGTGCGCCGGCAGCCTTGGCGAGCTGACCGGCGACCGAGCCGACCGCCCCGGCCGCCGCCGAGACCACGACCGTCTCCCCCGGCTGCGGCTTGCCGATGTCGTGAATCCCGACCCACGCGGTCAGCCCGGTCATGCCCAGCGCACCGAGATAGGCGCTCGGCGAGACGCCCTCGGCGACCTCGACCGGCATCAGCGGCGCCGCGGCCGATGCGACCGCGTACTGCTGCCAGCCGACGAGGCCCTGCACCGTTTGGCCGACCCGATAGTTGGGGCTGTTGGACGCGACGACCTCGCCCAGGCCGAGCCCGCGCATGACCTCGCCGATGCCGACCGGCGGAAGGTAGGTCGGGGTGTCGTTGATCCACCCGCGGTTCGTGGGGTCCAACGAGATCCAGTCGACGCGCACGAGCGCCTCGCCGTCGCCGATGTTCGGCATCGGTGCCTCGCTGAGCTCGAAGGTGTTGGCGTCGATACGTCCGGTGGGGCGCTGACGGAGAAGGAAGCGGCGGTTATGTTCGGCCATGAGGTACAAGGTAGCTCCAACGGCGAACGGCCGTAAGGCGCTGGCGCGTCGGGTCGGCGCTGAGCTGATGTGCTGCAGTTACTTTGCCAATGCACCC
>NZ_JBYCLA010000514.1:0-3580 GCF_057473665.1 Mycobacterium sp. TH-M25 | reverse complement strand
TTAGTAGAGATGCTGCCAGCGCCGCTGCAGGCACTGCTGGGGCCCGACCTGACCTATCTGATCAACCTCGGCTTTGGCGACGGCACCGAAGGCTACTCGGTGACCGCCGATTCGCCGGCCAATGTCGCCACGCCGTTCGGGCTGTTCCCCGACGTCAGCATGTCGCAGGTGTTCAGCACGCTGGCCACCGACACCCAGCAGGGCATCACCGCCTTCGAGGCCTACCTCGCTGACCCGACCAGCTCGACAACATCGGTCGACCCAGCATCGACGGGGCAAAGCTTCGCCGACATCATGTCGGCACTACAGGCTGACGCCGCTGACCCGTCGGCGACAATCACCGAATTCGTCACCGCCATCTCAACCGCATCCTCGGCGGCCTATACGGCCCTTCTGCCCATCGCGGACACCCTCAACTCGCTGGTGACCAGCTTGCCCGCCTACGACCTCTCACTGTTCACGGACAACATCGGTAACGGCGACCTGCTCGACGCCATCGGTCTACCAATAGCCGCTGACACCGGAATTGTCACTTTCTTAGGTGGCGTCGTGCTCGAGGCCACCGAAGGCGCGGTGGCGCAGATTTCTGCAGCGTTCTCGGGTCTGTTCTGACAACCGGCCCGCTCGGGTGCCCGCGGTCAGCCGGCTCATCACGAAAGACGGGACCACAGCGGCTGTGCGATGCCAATCGCTGAACGGTGAACCAGTCACCCGCTGACCCTGCGGTACTCGGTGACGCCGACGTCGCATCTCACGGGCCGCGAAAGGCGGTCGCTGGATCATGGCATGGCATCGCCAACGTAGCGGGAGTTAGAAATAATCACAACGCCGAAGCCGGGAACTTTGACGCTCGCGCCATGGCCTTGGCGCCCCAGATTCCTCGATACTGGTTATCGGCTTGCTTTTCGGGTGGTCCGCCATACACGCGAGGGCGGGCGCACCTATTGGTCTGAGTACCAAATTTTAGCGATAAGCGGAGGACCCGATGACGTCATCCCCGACGTTTGCTGTCGATGCCGAGCTGCCCGCGTTGGCCGCGGACACCGTGTGTGCGGCATTCCAGACGACAGCGGCCGCACGATCCGATCAGGTGGCGTTGCGGACACCCGACGATTCGGTTTCGATCACGTGGGCCGAGTATGCGCAGCGAGTGCAACGGATCGCGTCGGGTCTGGCCGCGCTCGGTGTCGGCAGGGGTGACACGGTCGCCATCATGTTGGTCAACCGGCCGGAATTCCATCTCGTGGACACCGCGGCAATGCATCTGGGGGCGATACCGTTCTCGATCTACAACACCTCTTCACCCGAACAGATCGCGGCTCTGTTCGCCAATGCGGGCAATCGCGTGGTGGTGACCGAGCGCGCGTTTACTGCGGTGATCGAACGCGCGCTCACGACGTCCGTTTCCGGCCACGTGATCGTGATCGACCCCGACCCGGCCGGCCACTCGCGGGTGATGAGCCTGGACCAACTGGAAGCCATGGGAGACAACGGCTTCGACTTTGCGGCCGCATGGGGCGCGGTGCAACCCGGCGATACAGCGGTGCTGGTGTACACCTCCGGAACCACCGGGCCGTCGAAGGGTGTCGAGCTCACCCACACGAATCTGATGACACAGGTTCGTGTCACCTACGAGCGGTTTTCACCGGCTGCCGGCGGTCGGATCATCTCGTCTCTGCCGTCCGCGCATCTTGCCGACCGGTGGAGTTCGCACTATCTCGCCTCGATCGGGCTCGGCTTCACGGTCACCTGTGTCGCCGACGCGACGAGGCTCGCGGACCATCTGCCGACGGTGCGACCGACGCTATGGGGTTCGGTGCCAAGGGTTTTCGAGAAGATCAAGGCGCGACTGGAAGGTTTAGGCGTCACCGACCCAGCGGCGTTGCCCGAGGAGCAGAAGGCCGCCGTGCGGGCGCGGCTGGGCCTAGACGAATGCCAAGCGGTGATCATTGGCGGCGCGCCGGCCCAAGCTGAGGTACTCGACTACTTTGATGCGCTGGGCCTGCCGCTGTGCGAAGTGTTCGGCATGTCAGAGACCTCCTGCCTCATCACCGCCAATTCACCGGGGACCGTTCGGATCGGCAGTTGCGGGACGGCCCTACGCGGGGTGGAACTGCGGACCGCTGAGGACGGGGAACTGTTGGTGCGTGGCCCACTGGTGATGTCGGGTTACTACGGCGACCCCGAACGCACCCGTGAGATTCTCGGTGCCGACGGATGGCTGCACACCGGTGATATCGCCGAGATCGACGGCGACGGATACGTGCGCATCGTCGACCGCAAAAAGGAACTGATCATCAACGCCGCCGGAAAGAATATGTCCCCCGCCAATATCGAGAGCGCCGTCAAACGGGAACACCCGCTTATCGGGCAGGTGGTCGCGATCGGCGACCGGCGCCCCTACAACGTCGCGTTGATCGTGCTCGACCCCGACGCCTGTACGGCATACGCCGGCGAGCACGGGCTGGCCGAGGCTTCGCTGCCGGCACTCGCCCGCAACGAGGAGGTCCGCCGGATCGTGGCGGCGGCCGTCGATCGCGCTAACGCCCGGCTGTCGCGGGTGGAACAGATCAAGCGCTTCGCGATACTGGCAACCGACTGGATAGCCGATTCCGACGAGCTCACCCCCAAGATGTCGCTCAAACGCCGCCCTATCGCCGAAAAATACGCGACCGTGATCGAAGGACTTTACAACGAGTAGCAGGAAGGCCGCTCCGCGGCAACACCTTCGGCTGGGAGACCGGTCCGGGTGGCCGACGATGCCGGCTGGCATCGCATCGAACGCGGTGTCGGGCGACCGCTGGTGCTGTTGCACGGTGGCGGCGCGTCGGCGATGACGTGGCTGCCAGTGCTCGACCGGCTCGCTGCGCATCGGCGGGTTATTGCGTTCGACATGCCCGGATTCGGTGAGACGCCGCTCCCCTCGGATACCGAGTTGTGCGTGGCGTGGATGGTGGCCCAGCTCGCCGTGGAGCTTTCCCGGTTGGGGATCAATGAGCCGGTCGATATGGCAGGGAACTCCATGCGTGGTCTGATCGCGCTGGAAGCAGCCAAACAGGGGCTGGCCCGGTCGGTCGTCGGTATCGCGCCAGCTGGGCTGTGGCGTCGCCGCATGCCGTTGGTACTACGCTCCCAGTTCGTCCCGATGTCGGCCATGGTCGAGATACTGCGGCACCGACGCGTGATCGCGGTGGTTCGGAAGGTGCCGCGCGGCCGAACGCGTTGCTGTACACAGGCGTCGGGCGATCGGAAGCAGTCGGCTGGGATGAGGTCGAGGACATCATTCGGTACTTGCACGTAGCCGAACCCGCCCTCCGGGCCGTGCTGGACGTCGCGCGACGCGGATTTGCGTTCGAGAATGGTCGCGATCTCGATATCCCGATTACCGCGGCGTTCGGCACGAAGGACCGAATGCTTGGGTTCGCCTGCCCAGGTGATCCGACCGCTGCACGAAGCCGGATCGCTGGTAGTCGCCGACGTCGCCACCTTGCGACACGCCCGCCGTGCCGTCGACGCCAGCGTCGACGGCCTGATCCTGCTCACCGCGGGCTCCGGCGACCAGACCGGATGGGTCAACCCT
>NZ_JBYCLA010000513.1:0-5272 GCF_057473665.1 Mycobacterium sp. TH-M25 | reverse complement strand
TTGAAACTGGTGTTGGCGCCGATATACAGAATCGCCGCGGTCGATACCTGCACGAGCACGAAGAAGACATTCCCGATCAGGCCGTGACCGAAGGCGGCCCGGGCGATCTGTGCCAGCACCGACGGGTATTCATCTTGATACGGGGTGGCGTGCGTGGCGTAGGCCAGGTAAGCGACGCCGGCCAGCAAGGTCCCGAGGATGCAGGCCATTATGGTGAGAACGCGCCGTGCGTTGGGGCCCTGCGGTTCCTTGAGAAGGTTCACCGTGTTGGAGATGGCCTCCACGCCGGTCAGTGAGGAACCGCCGTTGGCGTAGGCCCGCAGCAGCACCAAAATCGTTGCGCCCATCACCAGGCCGTGGTCTTGATGGACCGGCACGGTGCCCGGCAGGTGTTGCGGATCGTAGATCGGCAAACTCCAGAACATGTGGCGGAGCACGCCGGTGACGATCATCAGCGAGACCATGATCACGAACGAATACGTCGCCAGGGCGAAGGGCCGACCCGCTTCTTTGGCACCGCGCAGATTCATGTAGGAGATGAGCAGCACCACACCGACGGTGATTTCCAGGCTGTAGGGTCCCAGCGAGGGCAGGGCCGAGGCCACCGCCACCGTTCCCGCCGCTGCCTGCACCGCCACCGTCACCGTGTAATCGATCAACAGTGCTGCCGCGGCGATCTGGGCTACCCGTGGCCCGAAGTTGTCACGCGTGACGATGTAGGAACCGCCGGCCCGGGTGTAGGCCATCACGACCTGTCGATAGGACGCGGCCACCAAAGCCAGCACCAACAGCAGGATGCCGGTGATCGGCAGCAACAGCACGAAGGCGGCCATCCCGGCGTGCGGAACCAGCTCGGTCAAAATCTCCTCGGGCCCGTAGGCGGTCGAGGAGATCGCATCGGGTGACAGCGCCCCGAGCGCAACCCGTTTGGATAGCTGCTGGCCTTTCAGCTTTTCGCTGATCAGTGGCTTACCCAGCAAGGTCCGCTTGAGCACCTGGGAAAAGGTTAGCGGTATCGCCCGATCGTCAGCCGGTGCCGTCACGCTCGCACCATACCCGGCTGGCCCCATTCTCAAGCTTCCTTTTTGATGGCAAAGTGCTGGCAAGCGCTCGCATCATCAGGAGCCGGTGCGCCGGGCCTCCTCAAGGTCGAAGTCTCGTTCGATGACGCGACGGTGTCGCGTTGATGCGGCGGCCGTCGCTTCAACAATTCCAGCACCGCGGCCAGCGACAAACCTCCCCGCATGCCGGCCCACGCCACGATCGCCCGTTTCCGCTAAACCGCCACGGGTCCGCACAGCGAAAGGATTCCGTAGCCCACGGGATCCATGCCGCACCTCCGGTCATTGGTGAACGGCCTGGGGTCTTCTTCCAGACGGATGGTTTGGGGTCGGAGTCCTCCCTGTGGATCTTCGCGCAACTGGGGATAACCGGTCGCCGTCCCGCAGTAACGGCGGCGTGCCGGATATCTGCGTCGGTGCGTTGTCACAGAGTGGCGGCATGACGACATGGAGCCGAGCCGAGATCGGCGCGCTCGGTGAGCAGTTGGCCGCAGATCACCTGATCGGGCTCGGGCTGGGGATCGTGGATCGCAATTGGCGCTGCCGCTACGGCGAACTCGATCTGATCGCCGTCGACCCGGCCCCCGACGCGGTGGTCTTCGTCGAGGTGAAAACCCGTACCGGTGAAAGCTTCGGTGGCCTGGCGCAGGCGGTGACGCCGCAAAAAGCGCGACGGTTGCGCCGACTCGCCGGGATCTGGCTGGCCAGTCAGGACCGTCGCTGGGCTGCGGTTCGGATCGACGTCATCGGCGTGCGGATCGGCCGACGCCGAACACCGGAAATCGCTCACCTGCGGGGGGTGGTCTGATGGCGCTCGGGCGGGCGTTTTCGGTCGCGGTGCTGGGTTTGGACGGACAGATCGTGGAGATCGAAGCCGACATCACCTCCGGCTTGCCCGGTGTGCATCTCGTCGGCCTTCCGGATGCTGCCCTGCAGGAGTCGCGTGATCGGGTCCGCGCCGCGATCACGAACTGCAACAACAAGTGGCCGATGTCGCGCCTGACGCTTGCATTGTCACCGGCAACGCTGCCCAAAATGGGATCGGTCTACGACTTGGCGCTGGCTGCCGCCGTCTTGTCGGCGCAGCGGAAAAAGCCATGGCGGCAACTGGAATCCACGGTGCTGCTCGGCGAGCTGGCCTTGGACGGCCGGGTGCGGCCGGTACGTGGGGTGCTGCCGGCGGTGCTTGCGGCCAAGGTCGCCGGTTGGGGGGTCGTAGTGGTTCCGGTCGAGAACCTTCCCGAGGCCGGCCTGGTCGACGGCATCGAGGTCTGGGGTGTGCGCACGCTGGCACAACTGCTGGGTTGGCTCAAGGGTTCGGCGCGTCTTGACGAGCCGGTCGGCGGGACGGTTGCCGAGGCCGAGCCGGCCACGGATCTGGCTGACGTGGTGGGCCAGGCCCAGGCGCGTTTCGCGGTCGAGGTCGCCGCTGCCGGGTCGCATCACCTGATGCTGACCGGGCCGCCAGGAGTGGGTAAAACCATGCTGGCGCAACGTCTTCCGGGTCTGCTCCCGTCGCTGTCAAACGGCGAGTCGCTGGAGGTCACCGCGATTCACTCGGTGGCCGGCCTGTTGTCGGACGCCACCCCGTTGATTACCCGGCCGCCGTTCGTGGCGCCGCATCACAGCTCGAGCGTCGCGGCACTCGTCGGAGGCGGGACGGGAATGGCTCGGCCAGGCGCTGTGAGCCGGGCGCACCGCGGGGTGCTGTTCCTGGACGAGTGCGCCGAGATCGGGGTCAGCTCCCTGGAGGCGCTACGGACCCCGTTGGAGGAGGGCGAAATTCGCCTCGCTCGCCGTGACGGTGTGGCGCGCTACCCGGCGCGTTTTCAACTGGTCTTGGCGGCCAATCCGTGCCCGTGCGCACCGGCTGACCCGCAGGACTGCATCTGCGCCGCGGCGGTCAAACGTCGCTATCTCGGCCGACTCTCCGGGCCGTTGCTGGACCGCGTCGACTTACGGGTCGAGATGCATCCGGTCCGGATGAGCTTGTTCGCCAGTTCCGAACCGGAGTCGACGGGCGAGGTCCGGCACCGGGTTACGGTGGCCCGCGAAGCCGCCGCGCAGCGCTGGTCTACCCACGGCTGCCGGACCAATGCTGAGGTCAGCGGGACGCTGCTCCGACGGCGATTCCGGCCGGGCAACAGTGCGATGGAGCCGCTGCGGACCGCGCTGGACCGCGGCCTGCTGAGCATTCGCGGCGTGGACAGAACGCTGCGCGTCGCGTGGACGCTCAGCGACCTGGCCGGCCGCACGTCGCCCGGGCGCGACGAGGTCGCCACCGCGCTGAGTTTCCGGCAGCCGGGATCCTCACGATGACCGACCAGGTACAGCGGGCGTGGGCATACCTGTCGCGAGTCGTCGAGCCGCCGTGCGTCGAACTCGCCGCTCTGGTGGCCCGGGTCGGCCCAGTCGAAGCGGCCGAGCGGGTGCGGCGCGGCCGAGTCGATGAAAAATTAGCTCGGCACACCGAAGCCAGGCGGGAAATCGATTGTGCTGTTGAGGACCTCGAATTTCTAGCTCGACGCGGTGGCCGTCTTCTCACCCCGGCCGACGACGAATGGCCGGCGCTGGCATTCGCCGCCTTCAGAGGTGCGGCGGTTGCGGCGAAACCGCGCGGTGGACCGCCCATGGTGTTGTGGGTGCTGGGCCCAGCGGGGCTCGACGACATCACGCAGCGCGCCGCTGCCGTCGTCGGCACTCGTGCGGCCACAAGTTACGGCGAGCACGTGGCCGCAGACCTTGCAGTCGGGCTGGCCGAACGCGATGTCGCGGTCGTCTCCGGAGGTGCGTACGGCATCGACGGGGCGGCGCACCGTGCGGCGCTGTCCGTCGACGGACATACGGTGGCGGTGCTAGCGGGCGGGCTCGACATTCCCTATCCCGCAGGGCATTCGGCCTTGCTGCATCGGATCGCGACGCACGGTCTACTCGTCACCGAATATCCACCCGGGGTACGCCCGGCCCGACACCGGTTCTTGACCCGCAACCGGTTGGTGGCCGCACTCGCCGGGGCGGCGGTCGTGGTGGAGGCGGGCCTGCGCAGCGGTGCCGCCAACACCGCGGCGTGGGCGCGGGCTTTGGGCCGCGTTGTCGGCGCGGTGCCGGGGCCGGTGACATCGTCGGCGTCGAGCGGATGCCATGCACTGCTGCGCGCGGGCGCCGAAGTCATCACCCGCGCCGAGGATGTTGTCGAATTGGTCGGCCGGATCGGCGAGTTGGCGTCTGAGCAAGCCCATCCGGCTAGTCCGCTCGACGGCCTGAGCGAGGACGAGCGACGCGTGTACGAGGCGCTGCCGGGCCGCGGGGCCGTTACGGTCGACGAGATTGCCGTCGCCGCAGCCGTGGACCCGGCGCGGATCTTGGCGTCGTTGGCGATGTTGGAGCTTGCCGGTGTGGCCGAGCGTAACGACGGTCGGTGGCGGATCGTCCGGCGGCCGGTGCGACCCGTTGCGCCTCTATAGTCGAAAGAACCAGTGCCGAAGGAGGGCAACCACGTGGCCGGTCGACCAGTGCACGCGTTCGAGGTGGTGCGCACCGAACAAGTCATGTCGCACATGATTCGAGTTGTCCTGGGCGGCAGAGGTTTCGATACGTTCACCGCGAGCGAATTCACCGACTCCTACGTCAAGCTGGTCTTCGTGGCAGACGATGTCGACGTGGCCGCGTTGCCGAGCCCGTTGACACTGGATTCCTTCGCCGAGTTGCCGGTGGTCCGGCGGCCGGTGGTGCGGACCATCACCGTTCGTCGTGCCGACCCGGCCGCGCGTGAGCTCACCGTCGACATCGCGGTGCACGGTGAGCACGGGACCGCCGGACCGTGGGCCGTCTCGGCGCAGCCCGGCCAGCCGATGTATGTGATGGGCCCCAGCGGCGCGTACGCGCCCGATCCAGCCGCCGACTGGCACCTGATGGCGGGGGATGAGACCGCGTTGCCGGCGATCAGTGTCGCATTGGAAGCGTTGCCCGCCAACGCAATCGGCCAGGTATTCATCGAAGTCGCCGAACCCGATGATGAGGTGCCGCTGACCGCCCCGGAAGGTGTCCACGTCAACTGGCTGTACCGCGGCGGTCGGGCCGACCTGGTCGGCGAGGACCGAGCCGGCGACAACGCGCCACTGGTCGAAGCCGTCAAGACCGCCTTCTGGATGCCCGGCCAGGTGCACGCCTTTGTGCACGGCGAGGCGCAGTCGGTGATGCACAACCTGCGG
>NZ_JBYCLA010000512.1:0-19034 GCF_057473665.1 Mycobacterium sp. TH-M25 | reverse complement strand
GGCGACCGCGACCACCCGCCCGGTGGCCGGATCGGTCCGCACCGAGTCAACGACCACCTGATCGACGACCCGGATGCCCTCGTCGGCGAACACCTCGAGCAGAGACTGGGCGGCTTCTGGCTCTTCGCGGGAGGCCAGCCGGGAGCGGACCAACATGGTGACGGTGACGCCCAGCCGGGCAAACAGCTGGGCTTGCTCCAAGGCGACATAGCCGCCGCCGAGCACCAGCAGTGTCTCGGGGATCTCCTTGAGTTCCATCGCCGTGGTCGAGGTCAGGTAGTCGACCTGGTGGAGTCCATCAATCGCGGGGATGGTGGGGCGGGAGCCGGTCGCGACCAAGTAGTGCGCGGCCACCACCAGCCTGCTGTTGTCGTCTTGGGCTGTCACCCGCAGGACCGGCGCGTCCGGGGTGCCGTCGAACGCGGCATCCCCGCGCAGCAGCGCCCAGCCGTAGTCGGCGGCGATGTCGAGGTATTTCTCCGCGCGCAACACCTCGACCAGCGACCGCTTTCCCGCGATGAGTCCAGGCATGTCGACAGGGTCGGCACCGGTGCTGATCCCGGGGAATCGGCCGGAGTCCAGCGCCACGTGGCGGGCCTCGGCTGCGGCGAGCAGCGCCTTGGACGGCACACAGCCGGTGTTCACGCACGTCCCACCTACCGTGGCGCGCTCGATCATCGCCACCGACTTGCCCAGCGTCGAGGCGCGGATCGCGGCAGCGAACGCCGCCCCGCCCGACCCGACCACGGCAAGATCGACCCTCGCCTTTTCCACTTGGCCCAGGGGTTTCATCGGTGTTCCGCGGGCAGTTCACAGCCCTCGGGCCCGCAACGGCGGCTACTGGGAAAGACCAGGTCCCACACCGCGATGACGACCATGACCGCCAGTCCCGCGTACAGCACAACCCTGGCCGGCCCTTGAGCTAGGACACCGCTCATGAAAGAAACCCACCCGATCAGAACCAGGATGGGACCGATCATCCCCAGGGCGCTGCGATGCCACTGCCGATGAGCCAACCACCCCAGTCCGTTGGCGATCAGGACGAGCACCGCAAACAGCGGCAAAACGTTGATGAAGACGTCTTCCCAACGGGACAGAAATCCCAGTCCGAGGGCGGCTGCGATAGCGCCCACCGCCGGGAAACACATGGCGCACGCCATGGCGGACACGACGGCGCCCACGACGCCCACTTTGTCGGTCATCATGCGCACAATCTGTTGCACCTAGCTCTTCTCCTCTTGAATCGCTTGAGTAACCCGTTTCATGGCGCCAGAATGGACCTTCCAGTACAGGTGAAGGTCAAGTCCTCAACATCACGCGGGAGGTACGGGCAGTGCGGATCGGGGAGCTGGCCGACGCGGTCGGCACCAGCACCAAGACCCTGCGGTTCTACGAGGAGCAAGGCCTGCTCCCCGAAACCCAACGCACACCCACCGGTTACCGCGACTACCCACCCGACACCGTCACCAGGATCGACTTCATCCACCGAGGCAAGGCCGCCGGGCTCACGCTCGCCCAGATCCGCCAAATCCTCCAAATCCGCGACCGCGGTCAAGCCCCCTGCGAGCACGTCCGCGATCTTCTCGACACCCGACTCGCCGACCTCGACGAGCAGATCGGCAAACTCATTGCCCTCCGCGACACGATTGCCCAATTACGCAGTCAGGCAGCCACACCCGAACCCGCCACCTGCACCGCCGAACAGGTCTGCCGATACCTCTAAGCCCCTCTAAGCCCGTCACGTGCGTCCGAGTACCGAACCCCAACCCGACACACCCCCCTCTACCGCACCGGTGGTAGCTCCGTAACCAGGAACGTCTCTGACCAGGGGATTTTCACACACCTGATCCGAATTGATTCTCAATGAGCCCTCCCTATCCGTGACACCGCCGTACGCAGCGGCGTGGGTGGGGTGTTGGGTCCGACTTTCGCCGCCCGTGCACTAACGGCGAAGCGACGAACCGGGCCGTGCTTTTACACCGACATTCGGACGCGTGGTCAGTCCCCGGCGGCGTGCGAACCACCACCACCTAATCCGCCTCCCCTGCTTGTGCTGCGCAACTGCAACGTGCACGTGTCGGGCAAGTATTCGCCCGTGGTTTAGGGCGGTGAGGTGTATGGGCCAGAGCCTGCCGGGGTTGTTCGGTAGCGCCCCCGGCTAGCGCCGCCAGTTGATTCTCACGTCCTCGGGCGTCATCGCCGAAGAAACCTCCCGATGATCCCGCCAATACCGAAGCCATCCGCGCCCACGCCGGCGAGGTGACCGGATTTGTCCGGACGGAATGCCCGCGATGAGGTGAGGCGTGCCGGGGCTCAGCGACGTGATGGAACCCGGCGGCAAGATGGAACGGTGATGACCGACCGCCCAATTTACCTGGACTATCAGGCGACCACCCCGATTGATACCCGGGTGCTGGAAGCGATGCTGCCGTATCTGAGCAGCGAGTTCGGCAACCCCTCGAGCTCACACGCCTACGGACGCGTCGCCCGCGCCGCCGTTGAGCACGCCCATGACCAGGTTGCGGCGCTGATCGGCGCGAAGCCGACCGAGATCGTATTCACTTCTTGTGGCACCGAAGCCAACCACCTTGCCCTTACCGGCGCCGCCCATGCTCAGCGTGCCGCCGGGCGAGGTGACCACATCATCGTCACCGTCATCGAGCACCCTTCTATTCATTCGACTTGCGACAGCTTGGCTGACAACGGTTTTCGGATCACCCGAGTCCCTGTTGGTCCCGACGGCCGGGTCGACCCTGCCGTGATCGCCGCGAGCGTGGAATCCGGGACGATTCTGGTCTCGGTGATGCTGGCCAACAACGAAATCGGCACCGTGCAACCCCTGCCGCAGATCGCCGCCATCACCGCCGAACACCGGATCCTGCTGCACACCGACGCTGCTCAAGCCGCCGCCACCCTCGGTATCGACGTCGACGGCCTGGGGGTGGATCTGCTGACGCTGGTCGGCCACAAGATGTACGCGCCAAAGGGCGTGGCCGCCCTATACATCCGCCGCGGCACACCGATCCGGCCGCAGCTCGTCGGCGGCGGCCAGGAACACGCGCTGCGGGCAGGCACCGAAAACGTCGCAGGCGCCGTCGCCCTCGGTGCCGCCGCCGAGATCGCCCGCACCGAACACGACGCCGATGCCGCCCGCATCCGCGGCCTGCGCGACCAACTGCTCGACAGGCTGTTAGCGGGCATTCCGGGCGTGACGGTCAACGGGTCGCTCGTGCACCGGCTGCCCGGCAACCTCAGCCTCATCATTCCCGCCATCACGGCAACCCAACTCATGGCCGCAACTACAGCACTGGCCTTCTCCGCCGCAAGCGCCTGCCATGCCAGCAATCCCACACCATCGCCGGTATTAACTGCGCTCGGCCTGACTCCAGAACAAGCCGCACGGACTATCAGGATCGGTATCGGCCGCTACACCAGCACCGCCGACATCGTCACCGCCGCAGGCCAACTGATCAGCGCCTGGTCCGGGCATACCGCGCCGAAAACCGGCTCGGGGCCGCGGTGCTGACGTGATAAAACGACTGCCAAATTCGCCGACATGGCCGTCTTCGGGCCGAATTCCTTCTCGGCTGATGACTGGTTTGAGGTGGCGGTGGTAGCGGATAGTGTTCCCGCCATGACGGTCCAGATGCACGTGCCGCAACCCGAACAGGTCGAAATGGTTGATCATGAACGTGCCTGCCGGCCGCATTGCCCAGCCTGGCCAAAACAGTGCCTGTGATCCGGCCCGGGGCGCCGGTGGTGTCAGGTTCCACAAAACGATGGCATTGTTTCGCCGTTGCCGATACCGCAGAGACAGCACCGGGCTGGTGAGCAAGGCGTAGGCGTTGCGTTCGACGCTGTGGGGCCACCGACCGCATCACCGCGCATCAACGAGATTCGCGGGGTCGCTCCGGTTGCCGGTTGTGTCGTTCGGGCCGTTGCGTGTAGTGGCCCGTCTCGGCTGCGCGTTTGACGCGCGTGAGTGTTTCTTGGATACCTTGGCGCATTTGACGTCCACGGGGCAGCAGCATTTCGGCGGCTCTGTTTGCCAGGGAGCACCACAAAAACTCGAAATCCTCAATCAGGACGGTGCCCGTGGCTGAGGGTTTCATCGTGTAGCGCCAGCGGGTTTCGGGACGGCCGTTTCCGTCGTTGATGGTGGTAAAGGCAAACTCGCGGCCGCGATCAGCCGCGTCTACCAGGGCTGTGCGTTCCCAGCGATAGCCACTGCGACGGTTGTAGCCGCGAAACCTTGTTCCCGGTGCCGCAGCGGTGGCGCCGTCCAACCATTCACACCGGTAGCACTCCGGACTCCACTCGCCCATACGGGTGATGTCGGCGACGAGGTCGTACACCATCTCCGGTGGCGCCGCAATATCGATACTCGCGTGACCGCTTCGAGGTGTCGGCATGAGGTGTCCCTTCAGATCAGTCAAATGAATGCGGGCAGTCTCAACGATGCTTTGGCCCAATCACGCAGCCGAGCACGTGGCGGAGGTGCAATCGAAGGTACTCATCGAAGCTAGCTCGGCCCGATGCGCCACTGTTGAATACCCAACTGCAGTGCGTATGGCATGCATCGGGAATCGTTGTGCGCCGGTTCATGTTTCCAGCAGTAACGACACCTCGACCGGGTTGCGGATGATATCCAGCACCGGCGATGTCTTTTGAACGTATTCAAACAAATCTGTGAGCTGCCCGGCTGAGGCGTCGCTTTTCACGCGGCATGTGACGTGGATGTCGCGATAGCCCGGTCGAACCTGCTCCGACAGGCCGAGGAAACCGCGCAGGTCGAGGTTGCCGGCGAGGGTGAGGACCAACTCGTCGATGCGGATATTGCTTGCCGCAGCGTTGTAGGCAAGTCCTACCGCAAGACACGACGTCAGCCCGGCCAGCACGATTTCGACTGCGTTCGGTCCGGCATTGCCGCCCAGCAGCACGGGCGGCTCATCGGACTCCACAGTGAACGGTTCGCTGCGGCTGGTGTCTTCGCAACCCGCTCCATAAAAACCCTGAATCGACGTTCGACTATGGGCGCCGCCATCCCATGTGGTCTCGGCGCGGAACTGGAAATTCGCCAGCTCCGGGTCAGCGTCGATGGTCTTGATCGTCTCCACGAGCTTAGTGACGTCGACGCCGTTGGTCGGGCTGGTGTGGAGTTCTGCCACGGTTTCACCTCTTTGTTTACAACGAGATTTGGACACGGCAGCGTGTGTAAACCGCCAGAGCCTCCCACCTGTAGTGTGGCCGGAGGTGTTTCCTCGGTCAAGGACATAACCACACAGCGGGCCACCGGGGCGACGACATCGAGCACCCGGTAAGGAAGGTAGCCATGGCGGATGCCAGTGGCCGTGGATTGTCCACGCGTAGCGTGCATGCCGGTGAGGTGCGTGATCCCCAGGGCGCGATCCACCCGCCGTTGTATACGCATTCGACGTTCGCGTTCGAGTCCACCGCGGATCTGCTCGACGTTGTTGAGGGACGCAAGGCCGGAAACCTCTACACCCGCTACGGACTCAACCCCACCATCCGTTCGCTGGAGGCCAAGCTCGCCGACCTGGAGCATGGTGAGCAGGCGTTGGCGTTTTCTTCGGGCATGGCCGCCGAGTCGGCGACGTTTCTGGCGCACACGCGCACCGGTGAGCGTATTGTCTGCGTCGGCGACGTCTACGGTGGCACATTCGAATTGCTGCGCGACAACCTGCCCCAGGTCGGTATCACCACCACGTTTCTGCGCGGCGACGAGCTCAATCAGCTGCCCCAGGTGATCGACGAGCGCACCCGAATCGTGTTCTTTGAGACTCCCACCAATCCCAGCCTGCAGGTGTTCGACATCGCCGCGATCGCCGCGATCGCTCACGCGGGCGGCGCTTTGGCCGTCGTCGATAACACCTTCGCCACCCCGGTCAACCAGAACCCGCTGTGTCACGGCGCGGATCTGGTCATCCACTCGGCGACCAAATATCTGGGCGGGCATTCCGACCTGACGGCCGGCGCGCTGATCGGGCCGCCCGACCTGGTGACCCCGGTCGGTGTGTGGCGCAAAAACCTTGGCCAGATGATCGCCCCGGAGACCGCGTCGCTGCTGGCGCGCTCGCTGCGTTCGCTGCCTGTGCGGGTGCGCGCGCAAAACGCCAACGCCGCCGCCTTGGCGGCGTTTTTAGCGACTCACCCCAGGGTGGCCTACGTCAACTACCCGGGTTTGGCGACCGGTACAGCCAAAAAGGTCGTCGACGCGCAGATGCGCGGGTGCGGCGGCATGCTCAGTGTCGTCCTGGACGCCACCGGTGAACAGACCGCTGCGGTGGTCGACCGGCTGCGCCTGTTTTCTATTGCGCCCAGCCTTGGCGGAGTGGAAAGCCTTGTCACCCAGCCCATCACCACCACCCACCACGGGTTGTCGGCGGCCGAACGCGCCGCGCGCAACATCCCCGACAGCATGATCCGGTTGTCCGTCGGGCTCGAAGACGCCGACGACCTCGTCAACGACCTCGCCCACGCCCTCGACGCCATCTAAGGTGCGGGCGCGCTCAGCGGGGCTGGGTCAGGCGGTGGGTTCGGCGTCTACCTGTGTCGGCCTGCGGCAGGCTCCGCCGTGCAAGCCTGGTTTCCCCAGGGCGAGCGCGCCGAGGCCGGTGGCGGCCAGGGCGGCGGCGATGAGCAGCAGGGCGGTGTCGTAGCCGCCGGTGGCGTCGGTGACGAAGCCGGTCACGTACGGGCCCAGGCCGCTGGCGATGCTGGCGATGCTGTTGACCGCGGCGATGCCGCCGGCGGCGGCGGCACCACTCCAGCAGGCGGTGGTGATGCTGCACAGGATCGGGATCGCCGCCAGCACGCACACGGTGGTGCCCGCGACGCCGACCGCCAGCAGCACCCGCGACCCGGACGCTACCGCGCCGGCCATCACGGCGGCGCCGGCCAGGGCCGGGGCGACCAGATGCATGGTGCGGTCGCCACGCCGATCCGAGCGGCGGCTCCAGCCCAGCATCGCCAGCCCGGCCGCGGTGAAGCAGGCCGCCCCCACCGCACCGATCATGGTGATGGAGGCGTGTGGGTAGAGCGTTTTGAGGATCAGCGGCAAAAAGAACTGCACCCCGAACTGGGCGAAGTACAGGCCGGCGTTGATCGCGGCCAGCGCGTACATCCGCCGGTCGGTGAACGCGGCGGCGAACGACGCGCCGCGGCCTGGGGTTGGCGACACCAGCTGGTGCGCCAGCGCGGTCTTCTCGGCGGCGCTGAGCCAGCCGGCGTGCTCGGGGCTATCGGTCAGGCCGCGCAACGCCACCAGCGCCAGCACCGCGGCGGGCAGGCCTTCGGCGAGGAACATCACCCGCCAGCCGGCCAGGCCGCCCACCGCGCCGTGGGCAACCAGCAGGCTCGACACCGGCATCCCGACGATGTTGGCGATCGGGATCGCCAACAAGAACACCGCCAGCGCGCGGGCGCGGGCCGCCGGCGGAAACCAGCGGCCCAGATAACAGATCACCGCCGGATAAAAACCGGCCTCTGCGATTCCCAACGCGATACGGGTGACGATCAGCCCACCGGCGTCATCGACGAACGCCGGGGCCGCGGCGAACAGCCCCCACCCGGTCAACAGCACCGCCAGCCAACGCCGAATCCCTATTCGGTGAAACACCCAATTGGCGGGCACCTGAAACGCGACGTAACCCAGAAAGAAGCTGCCCGAGACCAACCCGTAGACGCTTGCCGACAGCTTCAGGTCGGCGTTCATCCTCAGTGCGGCGGTGGCGATGTTGACCCGGTCCAAAAACGCCACCACGTAGAGCACCAGCAGCAGCGGAAGCAGGCGGCGCCCGACCCGGCGCAGCAGCACCTGATCGTCGACCGGGTGGGCAGTGTCATGCCGTGGGCGGCCGGTGGCAGTCATCGGGCGCCGGCCGCGGCACCCTCAGTGACCGGTAGGCCGGCCAGCCGCCATTCGAGCATGCCCTCGTCGAGGCGTTTGACCGTGCGCCCGGCGGCCCGGGCGATGCGCACCGCATCGGGGGCCATCACGCAGTAGGCGCCGCGGCAGTAGGCGACGATCTCAGCATCAGCGGGCAGCGCGGCGAGCCGATCGGCCAGTTCGGCGACCGGAATGTTGATCGCACCCGGGATATGACCCGCAACATATTCCTGATGCGGGCGCACATCGACGAGCACGACCTCCCCGGCCTCGGTGCGGCGCGCCAGTTCGTCGTGAGTGATCGCATCCGCCGGTGAACCCAGCACCGCGGCGGCCGCGGCCGCCGCGTCGGCCAGATGCGCCTCGGCGACGTTCTGCACCAGCGCGAACAGCCGGGCCACATCAGGTCCGGTGAGCCGGTAGTACTGCCGGGTCCCGTCGCGGCGTGCCGCGACTAGCCCGCCGGCTTTCAGCGACTGCAGATTCGCCGAGGCGGTGGTCAGGTTCATCGCGGTGGCTGCCGCGATCGCCTCGACGGTGCACTCCCCTTGGGCGAGCAGGTCCAGGATCTGCAATCGCCGCCCGTGGCCCAGCGCCTTGCCGACCCGGGCGATCTGCTCGAACAGAGCCGCTTTGCGATCGGTGTGTCCATCCACTTGCATCTCCAACGTTCTTTGGATTACGGTATCCAATGTTCTTTGGAGGACTATAGAACACATGATGTCGCACTCGTCGGCGACACGCCGGACCACCGGCCCGTCTTATCTGGGAGAAACCGTGAAATATCTGTTCGTCCTGCACGATCCGGCGTACGGCACCGAACGCACCTACAACGGCATCCGCTGGGCGCGCCAGCTGCTCGACGCCGATCCGGCCAACCAGGTACGGGTGTTCAACTTCGGTGACGCCGTCATCTCGGTGACCGCCGGGCAGAAAGTCCCCAACGGCTACTACAACCTGGCCACCATGACCGCCGCGCTGGTCGCCAAGGGCGGGGTGATCGGCAACTGCGGGGCGTGCATGGACGCCCGCGGCCTACCCGCCGACCGGCTCATCGAGGGCGCCCACCGCTCCTCGATGAGCGAACTGGCCGAGTGGAGCGCCTGGGCCGACCACATCATCAACGTCTAACGCGCCGCTGAAGCCATGACCACCAACATCGTGATCATCGGGGGCTCGTTCGGCGGATTGACCGCCGCCTACCACCTGCGTCGCCACCTGAAACCCGATCAAGCGCGGATCACCCTGATCGCCAAGGATCCCCGATTCGTGTTCATCCCCTCGCTGACCTGGGTGGCGATGGGACAGCGCAGCATCGACGACATCTCGTTTGCCCTGGCGCCGGCACTGGCACGTAAACGCATCGATTTCGTCTGCCAACCCGTGCAGCGCATCGACGCGGGCACAAAAACGGTCAGCACCGATCAGGGCGAATATCGCTACGACTTTTTGATCGTGGCCACCGGGCACCGCAGCGCCAACGAGGCGGTGCCCGGTTTGGGTCCGTTCGACGGCCCCGGGCATTCGCTGATGTCGGCGCCGGAGGCCCACGAACTCAGCCGCGCGATCAACAGGCTGCTGCAGCAACCCGGCCCCGTCGTGGTCGGCGCCGCCCCCGGGGCCAGCTGTATCGGCCCGGCCTACGAATTCGTCTTCGAGCTGGACCATCTGCTGCGGCGACGCCGGTTACGGCACGCGGTGCCGATCAGCTTTATCACCCCCGAACCCTATCTGGGGCACATGGGCATGGGCGGGGCCGGCACACTGCGCCAATTCCTCGAAGGCGCCCTCGAAGAACGCGACATTATCTACCGCACCTCGACCGCGATACGCGGGATCGGCGCCGCCGGGATCGAGGTGGACGGTGCGACGTCGATCCCGTCGACGCTGTCGATGGTGATCCCCGCACTGGCGGGAGTCGCGGCGGTCGCATCGAGCCCGGGTTTAGCCAACCCCAAGGGTTTCATCAGCGTCGACGAGCGCTACCGGCATCCCGACGCCGACGGTGTCTACGCGGTCGGTGTCGCAGCCGCCGTGGCGCCGGTCGCAGAGACACCGGTGCCGGTCAACTTCCCTAAAACCGGGCATATGACCGAGCAGATGGCCACCATCGCCGCCACCGACATCGTCGCCCGGATCGCTGGCGGTCAAGCGGCCCGCACCGACCTCGTTGCCCGCTGCGTGTTGGACATGGGCGATCAGGGCATCTACATGTCTGTCAGCCCGGTGCGGCCACCGCGGGAGAAGATTCCCGCCATCTCACAGGGCCGACGCTGGTTGTGGGCCAAGCGCGCCTTCGAACGCACCTACCTGTTCAGCGCCCGACACGGTTGGCCGGTGCCGACCACGCTGGGCTGGTAAACCGTTGAGCAGCCCGACCCCTCCCGCACTGCATCCCGGCCGCCTGGCATCGGACCCGCCGGCGACCCCTTTAGCTGGCATGCCCGCGGGATGTGCGGTTGCGGGCCCTGTCGGGCGAGGTGCTGGCTATGTGCGCCCACAGGGGCTGGATTTACGGTGAACCGGCAACCCCCGGATTGCCTGTCCCGACCGGTAAAGCCGCACGATGCGGACGGTCCGGTGAAACGCCCGCTTACGCCTATCGGCTTGGATGCGCCCGCACGTTTGCGGCTCCCCGCCTTTCCAGATACCTCCAAACCAGGTTTGCTGGCCACGATCATCCAGCCGACGTCACGTCAAGGCGCGATTTCATCGAGGGGCGATGCGTGTAACCTCGGTTTGATACCGGAGGGGCGTTCATGATGATGCATTGGAACCCCGGTTGGCCACCGATGTTTTTCTTCCCCGTGGTGATGCTGCTGGTGTTCGCGGTGGTGGTGAGCCTGGCGGTGGTGGCCGTGCGTCGCGGCGGTGGTCGCTGGCCGCCGATGTGCGGCACCGGCCGCGCTATCGGCCAGGATCAATCCGGCTCGACCGCTGTGTCGATAAGTGAGGACCCGCAGGTGGTGCTGCGGCGGCGCTACGCGCGTGGCGAGATCACTCGCACCCAATTCGAAGAGCTGCACAGCGAATCGCTGATTGATCTGCTGAAGGAACGTGTGGCGCGTGGTGAGTTGACCCTTCAGCAATTCGAGGCAGAAGTTGATGGGATCTTGGCTGACCCGCTACGCCGACGCAGCGGGTCGGATTCCACCGCGACGCAGGCTTTCGGCGATGACCGCGCCTGATATGCGTGACGCGCAGCGCGCCCACTGGCAGTCGACGTTTCAGGTACACCCGCAGATGTATGGCACCCAACCGAGCCAGCCGGGAAGCTACGCTGTCGGCCTGTTCGACATCTCCCCTCCAGATCTATTGTGTTCCAATGTGTTCGGTCGCATGTACCCGGCAAATCGTGCTGCCGTATTCGTGTTGGGGACTGCCAGGCTGCTCGGGTCCTGCGCATAAGAACGCCCGATGCGGCCCGCTGTCGACGGTCACCGGCGCAGCAGCCAGGAAGGCGACGACAGCGCCCAGCGCGGCACCGGTTGCGGTTCCCTTCGAGCCGCGCGGTCGGTTCGCAGCCGTTCGGCGCGCGCACACAGCCAAACCGGCCGCCGCACGGCCTTAGGCTGCGGACGCAGTGCACAACATGATCAGCCCGGACAGCAACGCCCGTCTGCTGTGCCCGCGCAACGTCACATCGTCGACGCGTAGTTCGTCCCCAGGCCGCCATCGTAGACTTACCTGTGTAAGTGACATATACTTCTGGTCATGACGACAGCTCGCCAGCCGCGCTGCCGGTGCCGCGTCGGCCCTGCCGCCTTCGAGGTCCGGGCGAAGGTCGAGCGTTTCGCTGAACCCGCCGTGTTGTTGTTGTTGGCGGAACGACCGAGCCACGGTTACGAGGTAGCCGAATCCCTGGAGGGCCTGCTCGACGAAGGCAGGGTCGACTTCGGCAACCTGTATCGGCTGTTGCGTTCGCTCGAGGTCGAAGGCCTTGTGAGGTCGTCGTGGAACGACGAAGTGCCGGGACCGCTCAAGCGCACATACGAGCTCACCGGGGAGGGTGCCGCCTTGCTTGGCGCTTGGGCGACGTCGCTAAGGGCTGGAGTGCAGCGCATCGAGACATTGCTGCAGCGTTATGACGCTGTCGCCAAGCGGATTGAGGAGATCCAGAAAGGAGAGCAACAACCATGAAAACAACGCAGCGAGACGAGGTCGAGGATTCGCAGATTGATCGCGGGGCCGGCTGCTGCAGCAGAGGACCGGCCCGCGGGCGCGGCTGTGGTTGTTGCGGGCCACGCTGGTCTGCCGAGGTCACGGCGGCGACGCGGCGGCGCGCACTCGAAGAGCACCAGCGCGACCTCGAGCAGAAGTTGGCCGATGTCGCCGAGCAGCTTCGTGGTCTGTCCGTCGACCAGCCCAGCACAAGCGAGTGACGCCCAACCGACACAACCGGGATGCCAGCAGGTCAACGTATGGCTAATAACTTCACGCGGCGGACGGCGCTCGCCGCGCTCGGTGCGAGTGCAACCGTAGGCATCGGATACGCGCTTCGCGTCGTCAAAGTACCCCCCGTGTGGCGAATCCGCCTCACCGATGGCGGCGGTATGATGGGTACCAGTCCGGCCGACATGAGCGCATACATGGAAATGTTCAGTCGGCACACCGAAATCACCCGCACGGTTGAGGAAATCCCCGGCGGCGCGCGCACCACCACCCAATCCGCTTCGCCCGATCTCGCTGCGCAACTGCACGCGCACGTGTCGAGCATGTACTCGCGTCTGGATCAGGGCAGTGAGGTGATGTGCATGAGCCAGAGCTTACCGACGCTTTTCCATAACGCCAGCGATTACCACCGTCAATTGATTCTCACGCCCACAGGTGTCATCGCCGAAGAAGCCTCTAATGATCCCGTCATCACCGAAGCCATCCGCGCCCACGCCCTCGAGGTGACCGGATTTGTCCGAGACGGAATGCCTGCGATGATGCAAGGCATGATGGGACCCGGCCGCATGATGGGACCTCGGCGCGGATGGCCGTAGCCACTTTCGTCGCTATCACATCGAGTGCCTCGATCACCAACGCGGTGTGTACTTTGCTGTGACCTTTCAGTCGTGGGAAGTCGCCACGACCCAGCCAGGCCACCGGCACCTGCTCGATCGGAGTCTCGGATTCCAGTTCAAAGAATGTTTACATATAGCGATCGTGATCGTTCCTAATAAGACACTTCTGAGGGGTTCGCTGACGATCCTTTTCTTGCCTGTACGACCGGCCGGTAAGCAGCAATGCAGGTCGCCGATAGCGACCCTCGACCCGATCAGTTACCGGCAACCAACCGTCCTACTGAGGGTTTGTTGAGGCAGAGCTAGGAGCCAATTCGCGGCGTCTTGAAGGCAGGATTTCACGGATCGTAACAACTGTTAATACCCGCGTCCGCGCGCGAGCGGCACCTTTGCTGGCCGCCACCTGCCCACCGCGGAACGGCGCCGCAAGCGTGCCGGCTGCCTGGTGATCGGCGCTGGCCGGCTTACTCAGAGCTCGAGTCCCTACTCCAGGCCGTGCTCGCGGTCACTGCGGAGGTCGCGGGCGCGTTAGAGGCGCGTTAGAGGTCGTGTTTGGGGTGGTGGTGTCGTGCCCGGTAGGCGGTGCGTCGGGCCTGCACGGCGCGGGCCCGCTGGTCGGCCAGGTATTGCACACGCGAGGGTAGGTAGTCGTGGCCGGTGTCGGCCGAGTGCATGATGGTGTCGCGGGCTTCGATCGCGATGACGCATCCGGTGTCGTCCAGCAGGGTTCCGACGGGGAAGTGCACCTGCAGACACAGCGGGTGGCGGTAGCGCTGGCCGCCGACCTCAGTCTGCGTCCACTTCGGCGGGTAGGTGTACTCGCCCGGGCCGACCTCGCACACGTGGGCGTGCTCGTCGATCCACTCCGCCAGCGCCACGGCGGTGGTCAACCGCGACACCGGGTTGAGTGGGCGTTCCTCGTCGAGCAAGTGCCCGGTGTCCGCAACGCCCAGGCACCGGGCCGTGAACCGCTCAGCGGTCTCGGCACTGTCGCGTTCGGCGACGCCAACCAGCAGCTCGCCCAGCGCGCGCAGTGCCGGACGCACACCGCTTTCCAGATCATCCAGCCAGTCAGCGACATTGGTGATGTGTCGGCGGTGCGCGGCATTGCCGCCGATCAGCTCGACGGTCAGGTCAGTTGCTTCGTCGTCAGTGAGGGTCATCGTTTGGTGGTCGTTCGTGAAATGGGCAGCCGACCAGAGTCTCATCTGACCGGCAGATGGTCAAACTGAATAGCAACTGACCCGATTTGCGCTGAACTGGGAGCAGCGAGCTCACCGATGCCACGCACATCACGGCCCTTGGTCGCCCTTGACATCGACGGGGTGCTCAACCCGCATCCCGTCGAGCATTCCCATCCGGCGTGGACTGCCCGCCTGCCCGGGTACGTCGAGATCGAGATCACTCTGCCCGCCCGTGGGCGGCACTTACCTTTTCTGCGCGGCCACGGCCTCGAAGCCGTCGCGGGCCACGTGTTGGTGAACGACGAACATGCCGAATGGATCCGGTGCCTGCTCGGCCGCGGTGTGGAAGTCGGTTGGGCCACCACCTGGGAGCACTACGCCAACGAGGTGTTCGGCCCGCTGCTGGGCCTTCCGGTGCTGCCGTTGGCGGTCGAATTCCACGCCGATGTGGCGGAGGGCCATCACCGCCCGCGCATGTACGGGTTGGGCGCTATCGAGTGGAAGAGTGACGCGCTTTGGAACCGGTACCGGGGTCGGCCGCTGGTGTGGATCGATGACCACGCGTCAGAACTTGCCCGCGTCGATATGCGCGGCAATCCGGTGGACCGGGGCGCACCAACGTTGTCGATTCGCTGCGACGGCGAGATCGGACTCACACGAGATGAGATGCGGCGCGTCAATGGCTGGCTCGCCGAGCTCGACGCAGATCGCTGAGAACCGCCGCCCCCAGACGCCTTAGCGCTGGCTTTTGCGTTGACATGCCCGAACCGTTGCCACGACTCTCGCGCCGTGGTCGGTGAGTTGCATGGGGCGTCCGCGCTCGGCGCGGATGAAAAGTTTGGTGCCGAGTTCGCGTTCGATGCGGTTGATCTGGTCGACCAGCCCGAATTGATTTAAGCCCAATTCTTGGGCTGCGAGGGTCAGCGTCGGGTATCGCGCCGCGGCGGCGAAGCGCTGCAGCCGCTGCCAGCCGCCGATTCCCGCCAGCGCCGGCCGAATCAATTCGGGTGCCTCAGCGACCGCGCTGCGCGCGGCAAGGCTGGCGCTATGGCTGGGCCCGCCCCGAGCGCGCATCGGGATAGCGTGGGTTGTGGCCCACCGAGCCATGTTGGGGGTGCTCATGCCGACCTCAGCGGCGATGTCGGGCAGGGTGCGACGTTTGGTGACGTATTGGTCATAAAGCCAGTCACGGTCGACGTGATGGCGTGTGTGGCGACCAGATGCGCGCAGCGCGATGCCGTAGTCGCGGGCGAGTTGGGCGATGGCTTTGCGGTCGACACCGATGCTGGCGGCGATCTCGCGAAGCCCCTGCCCCTGTTTCTCGTACAGGTCCCGCAACCGCTGCGGGGACAGCGCGGATTTCGCGGCGCGGTATGCGGCGCCGCGGACCCGGGCGTGATCGGGAGTCGCCGGCTCCGTGGTCGGCGCCGGGTGGGTGGTGAGGAGGTATCGGACGGTGTCCAGGGTGATGCCGAGGTGCGCTGCGGTCGCGCCGAGGGTGTGGTCGGCGACGCGGATCAGCCGATGCAGCTCGCCGATGTCGACCGCGGCCGGGTCTCGGCCGGGCAACTGGAGATCATCGAGCATCGCCATCGGCGGGTGCCAGGTGACGGGTTCGTCGCGGACACCCCGGGCGGAGAGAAACTCGTGGCCATGCTCATCGAGCGCGGCAGCCAGGTCCGGGGTCAGGTGCCGGGGGAAGTCGGCGACCTTGGTCCGGAACTCGCCGGTGTCAATCGCGAACGGCGCATAACCGACGGGTAGCGCGGTGAGTTGCTCAAAGAGATGGCCGCGGGCGATTCTGGCGCGCGCCGATCCCCGTCCCGGCGTGGCGGTGTCGCGGCAGATCCGCGCCCACGCGTCGTCGGGCAGCAGCGTCGCATAGTCCAGCCGGCGGCGGCGGTGATAGTCGATCCCCATGTCGTGATCAGCGCAGTAGCCCGCCACTCGGATGACTGCGGCACGAATGCTGTCCCACTGGTCGTGCTGTTCGAGCAGCTGCAGGACACGGGAGGCGGCGTGTCCGTCGATCGGGCTGTCGATCCGCTCGACGGCCTCATCGAGGGTGAGTCTGCTGTTGACCAGCAGGGCGGCGATCGCCAGCGCTGGGCGTAGCTGGCGCTGATGACAGTTCGGGATCGACAGCCGAAGCGCCCACCCCGGCCACAGCATCGTGGGCAGCCGGCGGGCCAACGCCGCCGAGGCTGCCACGCCGGGTGCGGGATGGGCCGGTCGTGGGGTGCCGATGCGGTAGCGCAGTTGATCGCTGGGATTAAGCAGTGGACCCAGCGCGGCGAGCTGAGCCCCGACGAGCACGGGCGTGGTGTCCTTGCCCCACCCGATGTTGGTGGCGCGCACGGCCAATCCGCGTTCCCGCGAGGAGGTGACCAGCCAGCGCAACGCGTCCCCGGCGGAGCCGATGTCGGGACAGTCCAGTGCCCGCAGCGCGGCCACCACTCCCACGGCAGCGGTCGCCGCTCGCGCCGGCGCCGCCAGGCCGGGTTTCGCGTCGGCGCGGGCCGGCCCAGATCGCCGACCCACGTGGGGGTCGTCTACACGGTGGGCGGCGAGCAGGTCCGCCGGGACGACGGCCTCCAGTTCGCGTGCCGTGCCGTAAGCCAGCGCTCGTCCGGCGACGGCCCGGATGTCGGCCAGCACGTTGACCCGCGACTGCGGCCACGTGTGGTAGACGCCGAATGTGGGGGCCTCGGTGTCGAGGACGGCGTCGATGATCCGCGCAGCATGCATGACCGGATGATTCGTGTCGAACACCGCGACGGGTGCGGCGGTCAGGTCGGCGTGGCATCGGGCCGGGGCGCGGCCGGTGGCCTCGGTTGCGGGATGAGCGCAGCGTCCCGGTGCGGGGATGATGTCGCCGACGTGGATGCGGCGGCGCTGGACGGCGCCACAGGATGGGCACGCGTCGGCGAGCAGGCAATGGTGGGTGGTGCAGGCGAACGCCCAGCCCAGCCGCCAGGCCAGCTGCCAACGCCCGCCGGTCTCCTCCAAACACACCGGACAGAAACGTGATCCGCTCACCCGGCCCCACGGAAACGCGCGGCTGAGCGTCCCGCTGTCGGCGTTGATGCCCAACGCCCGGCCGCCGTAATGAGTCAGCGTCATGGCGTGGATCGTCGCGTCGCTGATCCCGGTCGCCTCGCTGATCGCCGATGCCTGCCCGCGGCCTAGTCGCACCATCCACCCGCCGGTGCCGACCTCGTGGTCTCCGGTGAGCCCGACCGCGGACAGTACGTCGCCGAAGGCGCAGTGGGTGCGGTGCGCGATCGCCTCCAGCCAGGAGTCCAGGGCTTCCCCGTCGGCCGGCGCGACACGGATCGGCAGGGTCCGCATCACGGTCAGCCGGCCTTGCCGACCCGGGTGCTCAGGCGGCCAGCCTGGAACGCGGTCTCCAGCTCCTGGCGGCCCTTTTCGGAGGCCGCGTCGTTTTTGACGCGGTCGAGCAGGTCACGGTCGAGGCGTTCAGCGCCGGTCCGCACCGCGCGTTGGCAGCCCCGGTTGATCAGGGTCATCAAGGAGCCGATGTGCCCGGTACTGCGGGCGAACAGATAGTCCGACAAGTCATCGGCGAGCATGCCGGGACGTTTGTCGGCCAGCACGATCCGCTTCTCGATCGCCAGCAGCATCCGGCGCCAGTCGAGTCGGCCCTCGTCGCTGTCGATGGTGAACGGGCTCAGGTCCAGCCGGGTGGTGCGCCGGCCGGTTTGGGCGATGACCGCGTCCTCATAGGAGGAGCCCTCGGAGAACAGTCCCCGCGCCGCGAGCCCGACCCCGACGAAGATCAGCGTGACGGGGAACTCGTTGGCGATGTACTTGAAGTGGTTGCTGATCTCCACCCCGACGGTGTTGCGCCAGCGCAGGAAATGCAGATCGTCGACGATCAAGACGCGCGTCTCACACGCCAACACGTTGTCCAGGGCGCGGTGCGCGAAATGCGCCGCGTTGCCGCGGGTAACGCCGGGGTGGGCAAAGAACGCCAGCATGGCCCGGTTGAAGTCGACCATTCCGGTATTGCCGGTCAGCCCGACCCGACACACCGGCCAATGCTCGTGCCCGGCGCCGGTCATGACGCCGCGCGCAGCGACTTCGCGACGGTGAAACGCCTTGGCAAACGCCAGCACCGAGGTGGTCTTACCCAAACCGGGGAACGCGTCGATCGCGACCGCGCCCTTGGCCTTGTCGCCGTCCTGAAGATTGCTGTCGATGACGTCCCACAGGTCCTCGTGCAGTTCGGCCATCTGGGTGGTCTCGATCGGGCCGAGGTTGGCGTGCCATTCCCGGCGCTGCCGGTTGTAGTCCTCGTAGGCCTTATCCCCGAGCGCCTCGATGTCGTTGCGGGTCAACGGTTCCGGCGGGATACGGGCCGGGGTGTTGACAAACCGCTGCCAGCCCTCCTTGCGCGCCAAGGTCAGGTTGTCCAACCCAAGCGCACGCGGCTCGTCCACCTCGTCGGGGGTGCTCACGCGTCCTCGAAGGCGTCGGCGTAGAAATCGTCCTCATCGACGGCGTCCAGGTCGTCGTCGGCGTCGTCATCGCCGGCCTCGGGCTCGTCCTGCTCGACGGGCGCGCGGTCGTCAACGGTGGGCGGAGAGGCTTTCGCCAGCACCCTCGCCACCGACGGCAACGTTTGTACAGGGTCGTCGCCTGTGGCGCAGTCCAGCAGGGCGGCCTCCCGCGACAGCCGCAACGCCATCCGGCGCTCAGCCACCGACGATCCCAGCCCCAGATTCCACCGCTCCAACAAATCGGCGACCGCCAGCCGGTCGTCGGGGTAGGTGTACTTCGAGGCGGCGAGTTTGCGGGCGAACTGCAGGGCGTCCTCGCTGAGCGGCATGTCGAGCGACGCGGCGTGCTCCCACATCAGCGTGCTCCACGCTCGCGTCTCGGGATCGCGGAAGTAGACGCGGGTCACAT
>NZ_JBYCLA010000511.1:0-3156 GCF_057473665.1 Mycobacterium sp. TH-M25 | reverse complement strand
GGTGCGACTGCCGCGCGGGCCCAGCAGGCCGGCGCCCAGGCCAAGGCGGCCGTGGCCGCCTACGAGGCCGCATTCATGATGACCGTGCCGCCGGCGGAGATCTCGGCCAACCGCGCCTTGCTGCTGGCGCTGGTCGCGACGAACTTTTTCGGCCAGAACACCCCGGCGATCATGGCCACCGAGGCCCTGTATCTCGAGATGTGGGCGCAGGATGCGGCGGCGATGTACGGGTATGCCGGCGCGTCGTCGGCCGCGGCGGTGATGGCGCCCTTCACGCCTCCACCGGAGACCACCACCAACCCATCCAGAGCTGCCGGGGTGGACGCCTCTGTCACACAGGCTGCCGGCACGGCGGCCGGCACCGGCGCACAGGCATCGTCACAGTTGAGCACTGCGACGATGCAAAGTGCGCTTCAGGCTGCCGCGTCGGCGGCGACGTCGTCCTCGACGTCCACCACGCCGCTGTCATCGTTGACCGCCTCGACCTCGTCGTCGAGCGCCGCACTGGCGGCGGGGCAGGGGCTGGCCTCGGGCGCTTCTTCTTCCGCGTCGATGCTCACTTCGGGTGTCGCGATGCTGGGCTCTTCGGGGTCGCTGGTGAAGTCGTTTGGGTCGGCTGCCGGGACCTTCGGTGGCGGATTCCCGATGTTCAAGTCGTCACTGAACATCGGCGCGAGTGCCTTGGGTTCACCAGGCAGCGCGATGTCCGCGGCCTCGGGCCGCGCCGCGTCGCTCGGCGTCTTGTCGGTGCCCCAGGGCTGGACCTCGGCGGCGCCCGCGTTCAGCCAAGTCGCTTCGGCGCTCCCGGCCGGCGGCGGCATTGTGAGCACGCCGGTGCTGCCGCCTGCGTCGGGTAGCCCCGCCGGTCCGATCGGCACCCCACTGGCACATACCACCGAACAGGGCGTCGCCCGCTCCCCGCTGGCTGCCCGCTACAACTTCCGTCCCGCCATCGTGCAGCGCCCGGCAAACGCCGGCTGACGACTTCCGAAGGCATACCAATGGTTTATCAAAGAGCTTTACTACATGCAAAATGTATGTATAATTATCGAGACAACGATTAACGGTCTGGTCTACCCGGGTGCTGAAAGTGTCGCCACTGATGCAGGAGGCGTAGTGCGCGTTGCCTCAACGGACTCTGTGACGTGCCGCGCAAAGCGCGCTACGTCGAGGCTTTCGTCGCGGAAAGGGCCGTGTCCGACTTCGGATTCGATTACACGGTGAACTAGGGCACTTCGACACCGGGCGGACAGGCGAGGCAGGGGGAGGGTGAATGCTGGTTGGCGGAATCGATCAGAAATCGAATTGCGCTCCCTATCAGAAGTTTTCGACGGTGCCAGCGATGCGGGGCGACACGGTGATCCAATCCCGACGGGAGTTCGAGTGAAGTACACGCCCACTGACATCGGCGGAGTGACGATCGTCGACATCGAGCCGAACCGCGACGATCGCGGATTCTTCTCGCACCTGTTTAGCGCCAGCGAATTCGCCGACTACGGCCTACTCTCCAGCGTCGCACGGATGGACGTGGCATACAGCTACGCCAGAGGGACGCTGCGCGGTATCCGCCGTCAGGTTCCGCCGAACATCGAGGCCAAGTTAGTCCGGTGCACGCGAGGCGCCATCGCCGCCGTGGCTGTCGACGTCCGCCCGGAGTCGAGCAGCTACGGGGACCACGTGATGGTGCAGTTGAGTGCCGACAATCGCCGCGCGCTGTTCCTGCCGCCGTTCATTGCGCACGGCTTTCAGACTCTCGCCGACAACACCGAGGTTCTCTATCAGGTCAGCGGTGTCTACGACACCGAAGCGGAACAGGGATTCCGCTGGGATGAACCGGAATTCGGGATCGAGTGGCCGTTGGCGGTAAGCGTCATCTCCGAAGAAGACAACAACTGGCCGTTGCTGGCATCGGTTGGGAGAGCGGCGTCGTGACAATCTCAATTACCAGGAGCGCACCCAGTGGGCATGGCAGCCCGCCTGTACGGGCACGGCCGGCTCAGGCCGTCAAAGCTGCCAACGCTCGTCGTTGGCAGTACCAGTATTCACGCCGCCTGCGCATTACCGACGCACTGATCGTGTGCGCTGCGGTGGCGCTCGCACAGTTCATCCGCTTTGGTGATTCGCCCCACGTTTCAGGCTACCCCGGTCAGGTCATGACGCTGTTCTCCATACTCTTTGCGGGACTGTGGCTTTCGCTGATCGCGGGCTTTCGTTCCAGGTCGATACGTGTAATCGGGGCGGGAATCGAGGAATATCGACGCATTGTCAGCGCATCATTCTGGACGTTCGGGATCATTGCGATGGCGACACTTTTGGCGAAGATATTTCTGGCTCGTGGGTATCTGGCGGTGGCGCTGCCGATCGGTACGGCCGGTTTGCTGGCGAGCCGCCTGCTATGGCGCTACTACATCGCCGGCAAGCGGACCCGCGGCGAATGCCTGACGAGGGTGTTGGCGATCGGGGATCGCAAGGGGGTTTCTCAGCTGGTTGAGGAGTTGACCCGTCATCCGCGTGACGGCTACGTGGTGGTCGGGGCCGGCATTCCGGGCTATGGGCCATCACGCGGCAAAACCCTTGTGGTCAAGGGCCATGAAGTCCCGATTCTCGGCGACGAGACCCACGCACTGGCGGCGATAGCGCATCAGAATGCGGACACTGTCGCCTTGACGGGAACAGAACGCTTTGGCGCACAGGGTATTCGGCAACTGATGTGGCGACTGGAGACCATGGATGTCGACTTGGTGGTGGCCCCCGGGGTGATGGATGTCGCCGAAGGACGGTTAGCGCTGCGGCCGGTCGCCGGCTTCCCACTGCTGCATGTAGAGAAGCCGCAGTACCAAGGTGCCAAAAGCTTTCAGAAGCGCTCGTTCGACTTCTGCTTCGCGCTGGCTGCGCTCGTCGGGACATCGCCGCTGCTCGTCGCAGCGGCGATCGCCATCAAGCTCTCGAGTAGAGGCCCGGTTTTGTTCCCGTCTGAACGGATTGGGTTGGATGGTAAGCCGTTCACCATGCTCAAATTTCGCACCATGATCGACGGTGCCGATAGACAGGTTCAGCAGTTGTTGTCGCTCAACGAGACCGAAGGCGGACCGCTGTTCAAAATTCGCGAAGATCCGCGTGTGACGCCGGTGGGAAGAATTCTTCGCAGGCTCAGCA
>NZ_JBYCLA010000510.1:0-5276 GCF_057473665.1 Mycobacterium sp. TH-M25 | reverse complement strand
CGCGATGAACGCGTTCTGGTACAACGCCACTCGTCGACGCCCGATCCCCGTCTTTGCTAGGTGACGGCAGTCTGTGGCGGCCGTCGGATGGCGAAGGCCGCCTGCTGCTTGGGAGCTCCCAGCGGCGGCGCCGCGCGGCTATGCCAGATACCCACGATCAATTCTGCGGCGCCGCTGGAAAAGCACTGCCGCTAATCGCCAAGCGCTCTGATGACCCGGCATGGATTGCCGGCCGCCAGCACATCCGCGGGAATGTCGCTCACCACAACACTTCCCGCCCCGATCACCGAATTCTCGCCGATGGTGACCCCCGGGCAGACGATGACGCCGGCCGCCAGCCAGGTGTTGTCCCCGATGACGATCGGGGCCGCGGACTCCAAGCCCGCTCGGCGGGCCTGATGGTCGTCGACGGGGTGGAGCGCCGTGACAAGCTGTACCCGCGGACCCACCTGCACGTGGTCGCCGATGGTGATCGATGCGCTGTCGAGGAAGATCGCGTCGTAGTTGACGAAACATGCGGCGCCGATGGCGATCTGCGCGCCGTAGTCGCACAGAAATCGGGGCAGTACCGCACTACCTTCGCCCAGAGATCCGAGCAATCGTCCTAACACATCGGGGTTACCGGCGTTGAACGTTGCGAGTAGACGCTGACACGACTTTCGGCCGGCGACCAGTTCGGCATCGTCGGCGCGGTACAACTGGCCGCTCAGCATTCGCTCACGCTCACTCGTCATTTGCCGGTCACCGTCCAATCACCTGATAGCGCAAGCCAACCGACGACGATCAGCACACCCAGGCCCAGCGCCAACCAGGTCGCCTGCACACCTTCGGCCACCGCCGAATTCCGGTCGCCGGCAACGAAATGCCGGGCCGAACGCGCGGTGGTGCCGTAGGACAGGAATGTCAGGTCGGATCCGACCATGCCCAGGACCAGTCCCCCGATGGCAACCCCTGCCAGGCTCAGCGCGCCGAGTCCGCCGACCACGGCGGTATCGACAAGCAGATAGAGCGGTTCGGCGGCCAGCACACCCAGGGCAGGAAGCGCCAACTGCGCGATCTGACGGCCACCCGGTTGCGACCGGACCGGTCCGTTCACCCCAGGGCGGCGCTCAGCGCGGCCACGACCTCGTCGACCGAACCGGTCGTCGAGTAGCCGGCAGCCCGCTTGTGTCCACCACCACCGAAGGTCGACGCAACCGCCGACAAGTCGACGTCGTATTTTGCCCGCATCGACACCGACCAGTGTTGCGACTCAATCTCTTTGAACACCGCGGCCACCTCGGCCTGCTGGGTGGTGCGGACGATGTCGACGATACTTTCGACCTCCTCCGGCCTCGCCTTCGTCCACTCCTTGTTGCTGACGACGGCGTAGACCAGGCCGCGGCCACCGGCGGCCTCGGGCAGCAGCTGTGCCGAGCCCAGCACCCGGGACAGCATCGACAGCCAGGCGAAGGGATGTGTGTCCATCAGCGACCGGGTGATCGCCGCATTGTCGATGCCCAGCTCGACCAGGCGCGCCGCCAGCCGGTATGCGGCCGCGCTGGCCCAGCGGAACGAGCCGGTGTCGGTGGTCAATCCCGCGTAGAGGCAGTAGGCCACCTCGGCGTCGATTGGCTTGCCCCAGGCGTCGAGCAGCTCGGCGACCATCATCGTGGTCGAATCCGCCGAGGGCTCAACGAAATTCACGGTGCCGAACAGCTGGTTCGAGGCGTGGTGATCGATCACCAGCACGTCGTGCCCGTCGCCGGCCATGTCGCGCAGATCGCCGAGCCGGTTGATGCTGGGGATATCAACAGTCACAACCAGATCGACGTCGCGGCGCATCGCAGCGGGATCCACCAGTAGCCGGCCGCCGGGCAGTGACCGCAACGACTCCGGCAGCGCCGGCGGCGCCGCGAAGCTGACCTCAACGGATTTGCCGCAGCGGTCTAGGACCAGCGCCAGCGCCAGGCCCGCACCGATCGTGTCGGCGTCGGGATGCACATGGCAGAGCACCCCGATCGTCGCGGCGACGTCCAGCACCTTGGCGGCGCCTATCGCGTCGACGCGTGAGGTCGTAGTGGGTTCAGTCTGTGCGTTGATCGTCGTCACCGGCGCCTTCTCCGTCATCGGTTGGTGCCCCGTCACCGAGCGCGTCATCGTCGGTCGTGCGGTACGGATCGGCGTCGCCGGCCGGTCTCGCTCCTTGCCGAACCCGAGCCACGTCGGCGTCCGCCGCGCGCGCTCGCGCCAGCAACTCCTCCATCCGCTGCACGGAGTCCGACACCGTGTCGCGGATGAAGGTGAGCGTCGGCGTGAAGCGCACCCCGGTGCCGGCGCCGACCTTGCTGCGCAGCACACCCTTTGCGCGTTCGAGCGCGGCGGCGGCCCCGGCGTAGTCGGGTTCGTCGTCGAGGGTCGAACCCATCACCGTGTAGTACAGCGTCGCGTCATGAAGGTCGCCGGACACCTTGGCGTCGACGATGGTGACTCCTACCAAACCGGGATCTTTGATCTCGTACTCGATCGCCGAGGCGACGATCTCGGAGATCCGCTTGGCCAGCCGGCGCGCCCGCGCCGGGTCAGCCATGCCGCCGTAGGTTCAGCTTGTCCGAGCTCATAGGCCTAAACGCGCTCCTTCTCCACCAGCTCGTAGGTCTCGATGACGTCACCCTCTTTGAGATCGGAGTAGGTCAGCGTCAGACCGCATTCGTAGCCGTCGCGGACCTCGGTGACGTCGTCCTTCTCCCGTCGCAGCGAGGACACCGTGAGGTTCTCGGCCACCACGATGTTGTCCCGCAACAACCGGGCTTTGGCGTTGCGCCGCACGACCCCCGATTGGACCAGGCAACCGGCGATGATCCCGACCTTCGACGACCGGAACAGCGCGCGAATCTCGGCGCGGCCCAGCTGGCTCTCCTCGTAGATCGGCTTGAGCATGCCCTTCAGCGCGCTCTGGATCTCGTCGATCGCCTGATAGATCACCGAGTAGTAGCGGATGTCCACGCCCTCGCGGTTGGCCAGCTCGGTGGCCTTGCCCTCGGCTCGGACGTTGAACCCGATGATGATCGCATCCGACGCCGACGCCAGGTTGACGTTGGTCTCGGTGACACCACCGACACCGCGGTCGATGACGCGCAGCACCACCTCGTCGTCGATCTCGATACCCAGCAGCGCTTCCTCCAGAGCCTCGACGGTTCCGGAGTTGTCGCCCTTCAGGATCAGGTTGAGCTGGCTGGTCTGCTTCAGCGCGGCATCCAGATCGTCCAGGCTGATCCGCTTGCGGGAGCGGGCCGCCAACGCGTTGCGCTTGCGGGCACTGCGACGGTCGGCGATCTGGCGGGCGATCCGGTCCTCGTCGACGACCAGCAGGTTGTCACCCGCACCGGGCACCGACGTGAAACCGATGACCTGGACCGGCCGCGAGGGCAGCGCCTCTTCGACGTCGTCGCCGTGCTCGTCGACCATCCGCCGCACGCGACCGTAGGCGTCGCCGGCCACGATCGAGTCACCGACCCGCAGCGTTCCGCGCTGGATCAGCACGGTCGCCACCGGCCCGCGGCCGCGGTCGAGGTGCGCTTCGATCGCCACACCCTGCGCTTCCATGTCGGGGTTGGCCCGCAGGTCCAGGGCAGCGTCGGCGGTCAACAGCACCGCCTCTTCCAGCGCCTCGATGTTGGTTCCCGCCTTCGCCGAGATGTCGACGAACATCGTGTCACCACCGAAGTCCTCAGCCACCAAGTTGTACTCGGTGAGCTGAGCTCGGATTTTCTGCGGGTCGGCGCCCTCTTTGTCGATCTTGTTGACCGCCACCACAATCGGCACATCGGCCGCCTGCGCGTGGTTGATGGCCTCCACCGTCTGCGGCATCACACCGTCGTCGGCGGCGACCACCAAGATCGCGATGTCGGTCGCCTTGGCGCCGCGGGCACGCATGGCGGTGAACGCCTCGTGACCCGGGGTGTCGATGAAGGTGATCGGCCGCTTGGTGCCCTCGAAGTCGACGGTCACCTGGTAAGCACCGATGTGCTGGGTGATGCCACCCGCCTCGCCCTCACGCACGCTGGCGTTCCGGATGGTGTCCAGCAGTCGGGTCTTACCGTGGTCGACGTGACCCATGACGGTCACCACCGGCGGCCGGATCTGCAGGTCTTCCTCGCCGCCTTCGTCTTCGCCGTAGGAGAGGTCGAAGGACTCCAGTAGCTCGCGGTCCTCGTCCTCGGGGCTGACGACCTGGACGACGTAGTTCATCTCGCTGCCCAGCAGCTCAAGCGTCTCGTCGCCGACCGACTGTGTCGCGGTCACCATCTCACCGAGGTTGAACAGCGCCTGCACCAGCGAAGCCGGGTTGGCATCGATCTTCTCCGCGAAGTCCGACAGTGAGGCACCACGGGCCAGCCGGATGGTCTCGCCGTTGCCGTGCGGCAACCTGACACCACCGACGACCGGCGCCTGCATGTTCTCGTATTCGGCGCGTTTCGCCCGCTTGGACTTGCGACCGCGTCGCGGGGCACCGCCGGGACGACCGAATGCACCCGCGGCGCCGCCGCGCTGGCCCGGGCGTCCTGCTCCGCCGCCACCACCGCCGGGACGGCCACGGTAGCCGCCAGCCCCGGGTGCGGCGCCAACGCCACCGGCACCGCCACCACCAGCGCCACCGCCACCGCGGTAGTTACCACCGCCACCGCCGCCGGGACGTCCACCACCGGCCGGAGCGCCCGGACGGCCCCCAGGGCCGCCGGGTCGTGGGCCACCGGGACGCGGAGGACGGCCGGCCGCGGCTGGCCTTGGCGGCATGTTGCCTGGTGAGGCGCCACCGGGACGCGGCGCGCCGGGGCGCGGGGCCTGGGGGCGCGGCATCGCGGGACGCTCCACCGGCTGTGCCGAGGAGAACGGGTTGTTGCCGACGCGCGGCGTGCGGGCCGCGGGCTTGGGAGCCGCCGGGCGCGGACCGGGTGTCGGACCGGGGCGACTGGGCGCCGGCCCCGGCGCCTCGGCAGCGGCGGGCGGCTGCTGAGCAGGCGCTACCGGTGCTGGGGCCGCGGGTGGCGGCGTGGGTGCCGGCGCGGCGGGTTTGGGGGCGGCGGGCTTGGCCGCCAGCGCCTTGGCGTCGGGCTTTGCCGCCGCCGCGCCGTTGCCGGCTGCCTTCTCCGGAGCGGGCTTGCCGCCGCCGAAAGACTCACGCAGTCGACGCGCTACGGGTGCCTCGACCGTCGATGATGCTGATTTGACGAATTCGCCCTGTTCGCCTAACCGGGCGAGAACTTCCTTACTGGTGACACCGAGTTCCTTGGCCA
>NZ_JBYCLA010000509.1:0-4896 GCF_057473665.1 Mycobacterium sp. TH-M25 | reverse complement strand
AGCACCTGGCGAGTCGACATCGAGCGTGCCCACATGGAGGAAGACACCGGCAAGCTGACCCACTTGGGCAGCGACACCGGCCGCATCGCCGGTGCGACGACCTCGCTGGCGGATTACAACCGGGCCGGGGTGCCGCTGATCGAAATCGTCACCAAACCGATCGAAGGCACTGGCGAACGTGCGCCAGAGATTGCCCGCGCTTACGTGACGGCGTTGCGAGACCTGTTGCGCGCATTGGATGTTTCCGACGTCCGGATGGATCAGGGGTCGATGCGCTGCGACTCCAACGTGTCACTGAAGCCCAAAGGCGCGACCGAGTTCGGCATTCGCAGCGAGACCAAGAACGTCAACTCGCTCAAGAGCGTCGAGGTCGCCGTCCGCTACGAGATGCGGCGCCAAGGAGCTGTTCTGGAATCCGGTGGCCGAGTCATCCAGGAAACCAGGCACTTCCACGAGGACGGCTTCACCAGCCCGGGCCGCACCAAGGAAACCGCGGAAGACTACCGCTACTTTCCCGAGCCCGACCTCGAACCGGTCGCACCCAGCGGCGAACTCGTCGAGCGCCTACGCACGACCATTCCCGAGCTACCTTGGCTGCGGCGCAAGCGGATTCAGCACTACTGGGGCATTTCTGATGAGGTGATGCGCGATCTGGTAAACGCCGGTGCCGTGGATATGGTCATCGCGACCGTCGAACAGGGGGCGTCCAGCGAATCCGCCCGCGCCTGGTGGGGCAACTTCCTGGTGCAGAAGGCTAACGAGGCCGGTGTCGCGCTCGACGAATTGCCCATCAGCCCAGCGCAAGTCGCGGCGGTGGTGGCGCTGGTCGACAACGGGACGCTGACCACCAAGCTGGCTCGCCAAGTGGTCGAGGGTGTGCTGGCCGGCGAGGGCGACCCCGAGCAGGTGATGACGACACGCGGGTTGGCGGTGGTGCGCGACGAATCGCTGATCCAGGCCGCTGTGGACGATGCGCTGGCGGCCAATCCCGATGTCGCCGAGAAGATTCGCGGTGGAAAAGTGCAGGCTGCCGGTGCGATCGTGGGCGCGGTGATGAAGGCCACCAAGGGGCAGGCCGATGCCGCCCGGGTGCGCGAACTGGTGCTTGCTGCCTGCAGCTAACCGAAAACGGTGTCAGGACGCTGAACACGTGTGCCAGCGGCTGACCCAACGCCGTCCTATCCTCGTGGCAAATGGCATGGCCGCAGTCGGTTCGATAGCCAATCGCTCCGCACTCCACATCCAGTGGCTCCAGACCGTTCAGCCGAAGGGAGTAAGAGGTGGAGATCGAGTTCAGCACCAACTTGGCTCGGGTGGAACGCAATTGGCTGTGGCGTGAATTGACTGACCATGCCTACTGGGCCAAGTATCGGACCCGAGAAATGTTCGACCAACAACTCGACGCCGCTTGGCGAGTGGTGGGGGCCTACGCGGCCAATGGCGGCCAGATGGTGGGATTCGCACGAGCGTTCTCCGACGGCGCTGCGTTTGCTTACCTCGCCGACGTCTATGTCGACCGCGCCAGGCGTGGTGTTGGAATCGGAGCCGGAATTGTGCAGGTGATGATCGACGAAGGGCCAGGTCGTGATTTCCGCTGGATGCTGCACACCAACGACGGGCATGCGCTGTACGCGAAATTCGGCTTCAACGCACCCGACGGTACGTTCATGGAGCGCGCCAGTCGGTTACCGCACGTGCCTGGCTGACATCGATCGCCGACCTGACGGTATCCCTAAACAAGATCAGGCCAACGGTTTTCGGCGCTTGCAGCACTCCGGTGTGGACGACGTTGCGTCCGATCGCAATCGGCTGAGACGTTCAGGTGTGCCGCTATGCTGCGAGTATGGATCCGCTCGTTCGGCCGCGCTTCGAGTCCTCGGCGTTGCTGACGATCGACGTTCAGGCCGACACCCTCGACGGCGGGACTCTCGAGATCCCCGGCACTTCAGCCGCCGTGCCGCAGATCGCCGCACTGTGCCGGGCATTTCGAGGCGCAGACTTGCCGATTGTGCACGTGGTCAGGCTCTATCTTGCCGACGGAAGCAATGCCGAGCCGGTGCGTAGATCACTTGTTGCCGGCAGCAGTCCGATGCTGCGCCCGGGCACACCCGGGCGCCTGCTGGCGCCAGACATTTCGCCCGATCCGGCCACGCAATTCGACGATGAACTCCTGCTGTCAGGACATCCACAGCGGCTTGCCGAGCGCGAGATCATCCTTTACAAACCGCGGTGGGGCGCCTTCTACAGCACCATCCTCGATGACTACTTGCGCGAGAATCTGATCGACACCGTGGTGGTCGCTGGGTGCAATTATCCCAACTGTCCACGCACATCCATCTACGAGGCCAGCGAGCGCGACTATCGCGTGGTGCTCGTCGAGGATGCGGTATCCGGCCTCTACGAACGCGGCCGCGCAGAGATGGCAGACATCGGTGTCACGCTGCAACCCGCCGATCGTGTCATAGCCGGCCTCAGCCAATTGACCGGCGATAGCGGCGGTTAGCTCCAGCAGCGCGTCGCGTTTGCGGCCAACGCCGTAACTAGCGCGCCGTGTCGACCGGGGGATTAGTGGTTGCGGGCGACAATCACCGGTGTCCGCGAAGCGTGCGCCACCGCGGTGCTGACCGAGCCGAGAGCCATCCCGGCGAAGCCGCCGCGGCCGTGACTGCCGACCACGACGAGCTGGGCGGTCGCAGAGAGCTGGATAAGGTGAGCGGCCGGACGATCGTCCATGACCGCCCGCTGCACGTGGACGTCTGGGGTAACGCTTCTGATAACCAGCCAGCCGCTCGGCCAGCATTTCGCCGACACCGGCAAGGCCCTCGGAGTACTTCGTGCTCAGAATCTGCGACAGTTCGGTGTCGCTGGCCGCGTGCAGCACCAACAGATCGGCGCCTCGCATCGACGCCTCCCTGAACGCGATCTCAGCCGCGACCTCCGACGATGCCGAACCATCGAATCCCAGTAGTACCGGCGATTTTGGGTCTTGGGAAGACAGCGAAGGGCCGCGGTCGATTACCGCTACCGGGCAGTGCGCGTGGCGGATCAGGGCATTACTCACCGACCCCAGCAGCCAACGACGCAGTGCGCCCCGCCCGTGACCGCCGACGACCACCATCTCCGCATCTTTGGACATGTCGATACGCGCCGGAGCAGGCCGCGAAAAGAACACGCGGCGCCTAACATCCTCTGGTGCATTGTCTTTCATGGACTCGTTGATATTGGCCACGGCATCGTCGAGGATGGCGTCTGCGTCGGTTTCGTAGAGTTCGCGTAGATCCGGATTCGACCGTCCCGGAGACGGCATGGCAATGGCTTGCACCAACGTCAGGCGAACCTGGCGGTTGGCTGCCTCGTATGCCGCCCACCGGACAGCCGCATCGGCGTCCCCTGATCCATCGACGCCCACGACAATGCCGTAATACGCTTTAGAATATGACATTCCGCTGTCCTCATTCTTGCCGATATCCGGTGAGAGCGGCTCGACTTCGACGTTAGGATCTGTCGCCGACGCAAGGTAGAGGCGTGAGTCCCGCGCACGGTGGCCATAGGACCTTCGAGCCGAAAGCTGACGCGGGTGCTATCCACAGACGCCCATCAGTCGATGAGCGGCGCCGTCCAGCGAATGAGCGTTCCGCCCGACTCCGGTGTACTGATCGAGCAGGCGCCACCCGCCTGCTCGGCGCGACGATGTAAGTTCGCCAACCCGCTTCGTCGCTGGTTGTACTCTGGGATCCCGCAGCCGTCATCGGCGACATCAATCAGGAGTTCGTCGCCGACCTTTACCACGATGTTCAGATGAGTTGCGCCAGAATGCCGCACGGCGTTGCTGACAGCTTCGGCGACAACGGCCTCCGCGTGTTGGGCCAACTGAGGACCGACCGCGGTCATCGGGCCGGACACGTGGAACGTGGTAGTGATGTTGCGATTCTTAGTCAGGTCGGCGACGGTGTTCTGGATTTTTCGACGGAATCCGCCTTCGTCGGTGCTTGAGGATTGCAACTCGAAGATGGTGTTGCGGATGTCCTCGATGGTGTTCTGCAGATCGTCGATGGTCCCGTTGAGTCGCGCAACCAGATCGGGGGAGCGGGTGCGCGCAATGGTTCCCTGTAAGTCCAGGCCGATCGCAAACAGCCGTTGGATCACGTAGTCGTGCAGATCATGCGCGATTCGCTCACGATCGGCCAGAATCGACAGCTCACGAGTGGTTTCGCTGTTCGTCGCCAAGGCCAGTGCTAGCGCGGCCTGGCTGGCGAAGTCGCCGACCAAATCGAGATAGCTTGAATCGAAGGGTATCTCGTCGGCGCGGCGCGCGACAGCAATCACTCCTGTGATCGTTCGTTCGTATCGCAGCGGCATGACGATCGCCGAGCGTTCACCCGCGTCGGTGAACGCCTGGATCGGATATCGAAAAGATTCGGTGATCATCGGCGATCCGGTGCGAAAGACATGACCGGTTGTCGAGCCGTCGACCGGCACCTCTTGACCGAGTACCTCTTCGGCGTGCACCCCGACCGCGGCAGACACGATGAGTGTGTCGATGTCTTCGGCCGGCAGGTCGGCATCGGAAGGGGTGAGCACGATCGCCTGCTCGGCATCCGCCAGCTTGTGGACTTGCGCGGCGATCAGTTGAAGGGGCAAACGTCTGGACTCGGCACCCAAGAGTAGCTCGGTGATGATCCGTCGGCTGGCTTCCAGCCAATCCGCGCGCCGCTCACTGCGTTCGAACAATTGAGCGTTGTCAATGGCCACCGCTGCGGCCGAGGCGAACACCCGCACCGCGATTTCATGCGATTCGCTGAACGTCCATCCAAGTCGGTCGTCGGTTAGATAGAGGCCACCAAAAATATTGTCCCGGATCATGATTGGCACACCGAGAAAGGCGCGCATGCGAGG
>NZ_JBYCLA010000508.1:0-6540 GCF_057473665.1 Mycobacterium sp. TH-M25 | reverse complement strand
GCGCCGAAGACGTCCCGGTACCATCGCCACGCCTCGGGGTTGATCGGCTCCCCCACCGTGCCCAGCAGGCGCAGGCTGGATAGGTCGTGGGCGTCGGGAATTTCCCGGCCCCACTTCATGAAGGTGCGGATCAGCGTGGGAGCGGTGTAGTAGATGGTCACTGCGTGCTTTTCGATCACCTCGAAGTGCCGGTGCTGGTTCGGCGACGCCGGGGTGCCCTCGTAAAGCACCTGCGTGGCGCCGTTCGACAGCGGGCCGTAGACGGTATAGGTGTGGCCCGTTATCCAACCGATATCGGCCGTGCACCAATAGACGTCGGTCTCGGGTTTGTGGTCGAACACGTAGTGGTGGGTGTACGACGCCTGGGTCAAGTACCCGCCCGAAGTGTGGATTACGCCCTTGGGCTTACCGGTCGTTCCGGATGTGTACAGCAGAAACAGCGGGTGCTCGGCATCGAACCCCTGCGGATCGTGCTTCGGCGCGGCCGTTGCGACGGTGTCGTGCCACCACAGGTCGCGTCCCTGGGTCCACGGCAGGTCGATTCCACACCGGCGCACCACCAGCACGTGTTGGACACATTCGACCCCCGAAACGGCCTCGTCCACTGTGGTCTTGAGCGATACCACCTTGCCGCGCCGGTATTGACCATCGGTGGTGATGACCAGCTTGGCTTCGGCGTCTTCGATGCGGGCCCTCAGTGCCGACGCTGAGAACCCGGCGAATACCACGCTGTGCATAACGCCCAGCCGCGCGCATGCCAGCATCGCCACGATGGCCTCGGGCACCATCGGCATATAGATCGCGACGCGGTCACCGGCGACTACGCCTAGGTCGGACAGCGAGTTAGCCGCCTTGCAAACCTCGGTCAGCAGATCGGAGTACGTGAGGGACCGGCTGTCGCCGACGGGCTCGCCCTCCCAGTGGATCGCCACCCGGTCGCCATTACCAGCTTCGACGTGCCGATCGACGCAGTTGTATGCCACGTTGAGCTTGCCGCCGACGAACCACCTTGCGAAAGGCGCGTCAGACCAGTCCAGCACTTCCTGGAACGGCGCTTTCCACGACAGGCGGTGGGCCTGCTTCCCCCAAAACCGCAACCGGTCATCCTCGGCGTCGCGGTACAACTCCTGGGAAGCGTTTGCGCGCGCCGCGAAATCAGTCGGCGGCGGAAATGACGACCCGTCAACGTACGTCTCTGACACGCTGCGTTCATACGCAGCGAACGTTGGCTGATCGTTGGTTCGGCTGCGTCGGGAACGTCGACCAATGCGCGGGCGCGTGGCGCGAGCTTCGAGATCACGTCGTCCTCGTTCGACGGGTGGTCGCGTGTCGGCCGGGTTGGCGTCGTGAGGGCGGTCCGTCGCCCGGTTCTCAGAGATGCGCCGTAGCTCGATTCTGTCCGCTAACGCACAGGAACTTCCGGGCCAGCAGCCGACATCGCGCACTCCCCTTCGGGTGATCCTTGTTTCCGCAGATCAGCGGGCGGACAACGCTAGTGTCGTACTGAGAATTGCCTGACTGTTTGTGTCCCGAGTGAAGCCCCCCGGAGTAGACTGATGTTGTGTGCATCACGTTTCGTGGCTAGAGTGCGCAATCCGACAACGAATGCGGACGCACTGAAGGGACGCTAGCAATGGAGCGTCAGCGGCGATTGCTCCGGCAGGAGATCGAACGCGCTTGGGAGCGGTCTCGCCAAGGCGAGGCAGTTGGCGCTGTCATGGCCACAGACACCGTGGTACGGCCGGAGATCGCCGAGTCGTGGTCACTCGCGCATGTCGATCCCGCGCGGGACAGTGCCCCATCGGTCGGCGACGTCGACGTCGCGACGAGGTGGCACGAATCGGCCCTTCGTCGACCCGTCGGACGAGTTGGGACGCATCGCCGACGACGCGGGCTTTGTCGTCGCGGTAACCGACGAAACCGGAACAATTCTGTGGACGAGTGGTTGCCGGGCAATGCGGCGCCGAATCGAAGCAGTGAATTTTATGCCGGGCGGTTGCTGGAGCGAAGACGCGATCGGCACGAACGCCCTCGGCTTGGCGTTGCGGACGGATCAGCCCTCGACGGTGTTCTCGTCGGAGCACGTGGTTGAGCGACTGCACGATTGGGTGTGTTACAGCGCACCGATCCACGACCCGCGCGGGTGCCAGCTCGGAGTGATCGATCTGTCGTCGACGTGGGAGCGCGCCAACGCTTTGGGGCTGACCACGGTGCGCATGCTGACCTCGGCCATCGAGTCGCGGCTTCGCGACACGTGGACTGGTGGTGAGCAGGTGGCCGCCCGGGTGGACGTGCGGTGCCTGGGCAGATCGCAGGTGCTGGTCAACGGGTTGCCGGTGCATGTCACACTGCGACAATCCGAGATTCTCGCGCTGCTGGCGTTGCGCCCGGCCGGCTATTCGCCGGGTGAGCTTGCCGCCGAAATCTACGGCGACCGTTGTGTCGCGCCGGGCACGCTAAAGTGCGAGGTCAGCCACGTGCGCCGGCTGCTCGGTGGCCAACTGGCAGCACGCACGTACGCGCTGCTTCAGCCGGTCAGCTGCGACGCGGTCGCTGTCTTGCAGGCGCTGTCGCGCGGTGACGTGGCGACGGCGGTCGAACATTACAACGGTCCATTGTTGCCGGAGTCCGACGCACCTGGAATTGTCGCCTGGCGGGACCAGCTGGAGGTAGCAATTCGCGACGCGGTCTTAGCCAGCAAATCAGCCGACAGCGCCCTGCGCCTGGGTGCGGTCAGTCTTTACGATTCCGAGATCCACGCCCATGCCCTGCGGCTGCTCGAGCCGACGGATGCCCGCCGCCACCTCGCCGCCGGCCGACTTCACGCTTCGGACAGCGCTTGACGTGAGTGCCCGGTTAAACAACGTTTAACCAACCTTGTCGTGTAACTCTCGTCACGAAAGCAATCGAACGTGACCGCGCATACCCGCGGGATCGAGCTGAGGACGAGATGAAATACACGAAACCAGGCACTGAGGGAAGCGTCGTTGACTTTGCCTCCCGGTATGAGAATTTCATCGGCGGTAAGTGGGTGCCGCCAACCGATGGTCGTTACTTTGAGAATCCGTCACCGGTGGACGGGCAGACCTTTTGCGAGGTGGCGCGGTCGACGGGCGCCGACGTCGAGCTGGCGCTGGACGCGGCCCACACCGCGGCCCCCGGATGGGCGCGGACGTCGGCGACGGAGCGGGCCAACATCCTGAACAAGATCGCCGGCCGCATCGAGGAACACCTCGAAGAGCTCGCGGTCGCCGAGACCTGGGACAACGGCAAACCGGTGCGCGAAACCCTGGCCGCCGACCTCCCCCTTGCCGTCGATCATTTCCGTTACTTCGCGGGTGCCATCCGCGCGCAAGAAGGCAGCATCGGCGAGATCGACGAGGACACCGTCGCATACCACTTCCACGAACCGCTCGGCGTGGTCGCCCAGATCATCCCCTGGAACTTCCCGATTTTGATGGCGGCCTGGAAGCTTGCGCCGGCCTTAGCGGCGGGAAACTGCGTCGTACTCAAACCCGCTGAGCAGACGCCGGCCTCCATGCTGAAGGTGATCGAAGTGATCGCCGACGTGCTGCCGCCGGGCGTTCTCAACGTGGTCAATGGCTTCGGTGTGGAGGCCGGCAAGCCGCTGGCCTCCAGCCCGAGGGTGGCCAAAGTGGCGTTTACGGGTGAGACGACCACCGGTCGCCTGATCATGCAGTACGCCAGCGAGAACATCATCCCAGTGACGTTGGAGCTGGGCGGCAAGAGCCCCAACATCTTTTTGCCCGACGTGATGGCCGCCGACGACGAGTTCCTGGACAAGGCTGTCGAAGGTCTGGTGATGTTCGCCTTCAACCAGGGTGAGGTCTGCACCTGCCCGTCGCGGGCCCTGATCCACTCGTCGATCTATGACGAATTCATCGCCCGCTGCCTGGACCGGGTGAAAGCGATCACCAGTGGCAGCCCGCTGGACAAGGACACCATGATCGGCGCTCAGGCCAGCAACGACCAGTTCGAAAAGATCTTGTCCTACATCGACATCGGCAAGAAGGAAGGCGCTGAGCTGCTCGTCGGTGGCAACCCGCGGAAAGTCGTGGAGCATCCGGACGGCTACTACATCGAGCCGACGATCTTCAAGGGCACCAACAACATGCGCATCTTCCAGGAGGAGATCTTCGGACCGGTGCTGTCGGTCACCACGTTCGACTCCACCGACGAGGCCCTGAATCTGGCCAACGACACCCTCTACGGCCTCGGGGCCGGTGTGTGGTCACGCGACGCCAACACCGCCTACCGGCTGGGCCGCGAAATCAAGGCCGGCCGAGTCTGGACCAACTGCTACCACGCCTATCCCGCACACGCCGCCTTCGGCGGATACAAGAAATCCGGCATCGGCCGCGAAAACCACAAGATGATGCTCGACCACTACCAGCAGACCAAGAACCTGCTGGTCAGCTACTCACCGAACAAGCTCGGATTCTTCTGATGACGACATCCGAACCACGAGTCGACATCACGCCCGCCGCGACGGCGGTGCTGGAACGGCTCATCACCCAACACGGTCCGGTGATGTTTCACCAGTCCGGCGGCTGTTGCGACGGCAGTGCCCCAATGTGCTACCCGCGAGGAGAATTCCGCACGGGCGGCTCGGACGTGCTGCTGGGCACGGTCGGCGACGACACGCCGTTCTGGATGAGCGCCGACCAGTACGAGTACTGGAAACACACCCATCTCACCGTCGACGTCGTCAGCGGGCGCGGCGGCGGATTCTCCCTGGAGGCCCCGGAAGGGGTGCGTTTCCTCATCCGGTCGCGGCTCCTGACCGAGGCGGAGTTCGCCGACCTGGGGCAAGCGGGCACCGGTTGACACCGCGCGAAATGAACCAAGACCCGACACCCAACTGAACACCAAAACCGACAGTCCCGTAACGAACAAGAGGAGTAAACACGATGACTGCTGTACTACCCGGAAAGGTGACCGGCCGGCCCGACGCCCCGCACGCCAGCGTCAGCGGGCAGGAGGTGCATTCCTGGCTGCAGGATCTGGGCTGGGATTCCGACACGATTCGCGGGAAATACCCGACAAAGTACAAATTCGACCCCAATGCTCGCGAGCAGTTCAAGTTGGTCGCCCGCGACTACGGCCGGATGGAGGGCGAGAAGGACGACCGCCAATACGGCAGTTTGCTGGACTCGCTGGCGCGGCTGAAGGCGCCGACGCGGGTCGAGCCACGCTGGGCCGAGGTCATGAAGCTGCTCGCCGGCGCGCTGGAACTCGGCGAGTACAACGCGATCGCCGGTTCGGCGGTCATGGCGGACACGACCCGCTCACCCGAGCTGCGCAACGGCTACCTCATGCAGGTGGAGGACGAGGTACGCCACACCACTCAAACGCACTACTTGGCGAAGTACTACGCGGGGCAATACTACGACCCGGCGGGCTTTGTGGACATGCGCAAGTGGCGCTACATCAACCCGCTGTTCCCGCCCACCATGCAGGCATTCGGCGAGAATTTCTGTTCCGGTGACCCGGTGTTCGCCTCACTGAACCTGCAGCTGGTGGCCGAGGCGTGCTTTACCAACCCGCTGATCGTGGCCATGACGGAATGGAGCGCGGCCAACGGCGACGAGATCACCCCGACGATCTTCCTGTCGATCCAGTCCGACGAAATGCGCCACATGGCCAACGGCTATCAGACGATCGTGTCGGTAGCCCACGACGCGGACAACATGAAGTACCTGCAAACCGACCTGGAAAACGCGTTCTGGCTCCAACACCGGTTCGCGACGCCGATCGTGGGCGCCGGGTTCGAATACGGCTCGGTGAACAAGCTCGAGCCGTGGTCGAAGGTATGGGACCGCTGGGTGTACGAGGACTGGGGCGGCATCTGGCTGGGCCGGCTGGAGAAATTCGGGGTCAAGTCCCCGGCAAACCTCGCCGACGCCAAGAGGCAGGCGTACTGGGGCCATCACTACACCTATGCGCTCGCCTACGCCCTGTGGCCACTGCTCGGATTCCGGATGGACCCGCCCAACGCGCGCGACATGGAATGGTTCGAGAACAACTACCCGGGCTGGCACCGCCAGGTAGGCGGGCTGTGGGACGCCTGGCGCGAGATCGACCTGATCAACCCGGCAAACCACACCTTGCCGCTGGAGAAGATCATGGACGAGATCAATTACCTGTATTTCTGCCGGGTGTGCCAATTCCCCATCTGCGTTCCCACGCTCGGCGACGCGCTGGCCGACATGCGGATCCTCGAGTACGGAGGACGCAAACACTCGCTGTGCTCGCCATGGTGCGAGCGAATGTTCCTCAAGGAGCCGGAGCGCTACCAGGGTGAAAACCTTCTGGAGAAGTTCGACGGCTGGGACATCGCCGATGTCGTACACGCCGCAGGTGCGGTGCGCAGCGACGGCAAGACACTCAACGCCCAGCCGCATCTCAATAGCGAGCGGATGTGGACGCTGGACGACTTGCGGGCGTGCAAGATCACCCTCCGGGATCCGCTCACACATGGCGGAATCTTCGCGGAAAAAGGTTAACCGACAGGGCGGT
>NZ_JBYCLA010000507.1:0-6391 GCF_057473665.1 Mycobacterium sp. TH-M25 | reverse complement strand
GACGCGTGTGCGAGACCGAGTGGGACTTGCTCGACTTGCTCGATAACGCGGTCGCGGGGGCCGGTTGAAAGCCTAGGGTTGTGCTGTGGCCACTCCTGATCAGGCAATCGAGGCAATCCGGGCAACGGGTGGCGCCCAACCCGGCAACCGGGCGCTGCACGCCAAGGGCAAGCTCTACCGCGGCAACTTCACCGCGACCCAGCCGCGCTTCGTCAAGGCGCTGCCGGTGGTCGAGGAAGCGAACAAAATACCGGCCGGCTACGGCACCGTCGCCTACCGCGGCCTGCACGCGTTTCGCTGGATTGCCGCCGACGGCAGCGCACGATTCGTGCCCTACCACCTCGTCCCGGTTGCCGGCGAGGACTTCCTGCCGCCGGACGTCGCGAAAACCAACGGCCCAGACTTTTTGGTCGATGAACTCGACAATCGGCTTGCGGCCCAACCGGTTCGGTTCCACTATCAGGTCCAGGTCGCCGCGCAGGGCGACTCGACTGTCGACCCGTCCAAGCCCTGGCAGAGCGACCAGGTCGGCACCGTCGGCACTCTGGAGAACATCGGCGCCGACACCGAACGCGAGCACGGCAGTGACATCGTCGTCTTCGACCCGATGCCTCTCACCGACGGCATCGAGCCGTCCGACGACCCGGTTCTGCATTTCCGCACGGCGGCGTACTCCGCGTCGGTGACATTGCGTAGCGGCGTCGGCCGCGGACCCGAGGCGCCGGCCACCTGATGACAACTGCGTACGGCCGTCCCACCGCCGCGGAACTCATCGCTGCCGTCGCCGAGTTCCTCGAGACCGAGGTGCGGCAGTCAACCTCGGGTCAGATCAATTTCCATGCCAGGGTGGCGGCCAACGCACTGCGGATGGTGGAACGCGAACTGCTCGCGGGTCCCGACGACGACGTGAACGAGGCGCTGGCCCAGCTCGGTTGTCGCGACGAAGCCGCGCTGGCCGCGGCGATCCGGGCCGGTGACGTGGACGGCGCCGACGAGCCCGTGCAGATCGCGTTGCGGGCACTGGTCGGACGCCGGCTGGCGGCGGCGCATCCCGGCTACCAGGACGAGTAGGAGATACCCGATGCCGGCAGCCCACGCCGATCTCGCCCCGATCATGAGTTAAGGAGCGCCATGAACGACCTCACAACACTGTTGAACGACCCGGACACCGCCGGGGTGTGGAGCCTGGACCGCGACCGTTCCACAGTCGGCTTCAGCATCAAGAACTTCTGGGGATTGCTCACTGTCAAAGGGCGGTTCACCGTCGTCAGCGCCGACGGCCAAATCACCAGCAGAGGAGCCATCTTCGGCCGTCTCGACGTCCAGGTGGCCTCGCTGCGAACCGGCATCGGTAAGCGCGACGAGCACCTCCGCTCGGCCGACTTCTTCGACGTCGACCGCCACCCGGAGATCAGCGTGGTGGTCACCGGCATCGAGCCCAGCGGCGGTGATGCCGCCGACCTGCGGGCCACATTCAGCATCAAAGGCGTCACCGCGCCCGTTGCGCTGCCAGTCCAGGTCAGTGCGTTCGACGGCGGCGGTGTGCGAGTGACGGCCAAAGCCGAAGTCGACCGCGACCAGTTCGACATCGGCTGGAACCGCCTGGGCATGGTCGCGAAGACGGCGACGGTCTCGGCCGACGCGTACTTCGTGCGGACGCCGCACTAAATCGTGCCGGGCGCTACGATCTGGACCGTGTCTGCCACCAGCACCTTGCGGATCCTCGTGTACAGCGACAACCCCAACACCCGGCAGGCCGTCATGACGGCCCTGGGCAAACGGATACATCCCGATCTGCCCGAACTGAGTTACGTCGAGATCGCGACCGGGCCGGTCGTGGTCCAGCAGGTGGACGCCGGCGGCATCGATCTGGCCATCCTGGACGGCGAGGCAACCCCCGAAGGCGGCATGGGTCTGGCCAAACAGCTCAAGGACGAGATCGACCACGGCCCCCCGATCGTTGTGCTCACGGGACGCCAGGACGACGCCTGGCTGGCCAGCTGGTCACGCGCGGAGGCCGCGGTCCCTCAGCCGATCGATCCGATCCGGCTGAGCCGGGCCGTTCTCGAGTTGCTGCGTACCCCGGTGCGCTGACCGCCTGACCGCCTTCTCGATTCCGCGCGGCCCAACCGCCCGACGGCGTTGAATCCGGCCCGTTGCGGTCGCGCGGGCATGGGCGAAAATTGTTCGCAGCCTGTGCTGTTCGCGTCTTTCGCGTGACCCGCCGTCGCCCGCCCGTGTCATCCTCTCACCCCATCATCCAGTTGTGGTTGAGGTCACATCTAACCTGCTGAGCGCGCGACCCCACACGGTCGCTAGGCTGTGGTTGCGCTCACAGTCCAGCCCTAGACCAGAGTGAGGAAGCGTCGTCGAGAGATGAATCTCTACCTACCCATTCTCGTCCTTGGAGGGATCGCCGCAGCCTTCGCGCTCGGCTCGGTCGCGCTGGCCCAGATCACCGGCCCGTCCCGCTTCAACCGGGCGAAGCTGGAGGCCTACGAATGCGGGATCGAGCCCAGCGACCAACCGGCCAACGCACCGCACGCCGGCAGTGGGCAGCGCTTTCCGGTGAAGTACTACTTGACCGCGATGCTGTTCATCGTCTTCGACATCGAAATCGTGTTCCTGTACCCGTGGGCCGTCAGCTACGACCAGCTGGGAATGTTCGCGCTGATCGAGATGGTGATCTTCATGCTGACCGTCTTCGTGGCCTATGCGTACGTGTGGCGCCGCGGCGGATTGACTTGGGATTGAGGTAAGGCGTGGGCATAGAAGAAAAACTCCCCAGCGGCTTCTTGTTGACTACCGTCGAACAACTGGCGGGATATTTCCGCAAGAGCTCACTGTGGCCGGCCACCTTCGGGTTGGCCTGCTGCGCGATCGAAATGATGGCCACTGCCGGACCACGATTCGATATCGCACGCTTTGGCATGGAGCGATTTTCGGCGACACCGCGACAAGCTGATCTGATGATCGTGGCCGGCCGCGTCAGCCAGAAGATGGCGCCGGTGCTCCGCCAGATCTACGACCAGATGGCCGAACCCAAATGGGTCTTGTCGATGGGCGTCTGCGCCTCGTCGGGCGGAATGTTCAACAACTACGCGATCGTCCAAGGCGTTGACCACGTTGTGCCGGTGGACATCTATCTGCCCGGCTGCCCGCCGCGGCCGGAGATGTTGCTGTATGCAATCCTCAAGTTGCACGACAAGATTCACGAGATGCCGCTGGGCGTCAACCGTGAGCTGGCCATCGCCGAGGCCGAGAAAGCGGCCCTTTCCGCGCGGCCGACGATCGAGCACCTCGGGCTGCTGCGATGAGTTCCCCGGATCACGACCCCAAGCGCGCGGCCAGCGAAGTCGGCGGAAACCCGGTGGGCAGCGATGCCTCCGACGCCGACCTGATCGGCGTCCGCCGCGGCATGTTCGGTGTCCGCGGCAGCGGTGACACCTCCGGCTACGGACGACTGATTCGTCAGGTCACCATCGACGAGGGAAGCCCACGCCCATACGGCTTCTATTTCGACGAAATCGTCGACCGGTTGGCGGAAGTGCTGAAAGCCGACGACAACGTCGAATTCGCCGACGCCATCGAGAAAGTGGTCGTCTACCGCAACGAGCTGACGCTGCATGTGCGCCGCGAATTGCTGCCGCAAGTCGCCCGCCGGCTTCGCGACGACGCGCAACTGCGGTTCGAGCTGTGCCTGGGCGTCAGCGGCGTGCACTACCCCGACGAAACCGGCCGCGAACTGCACGCGGTGTACCCGCTGAGCTCCATCACCCACACCCGCCGGGTCCGGCTGGAAGTGGCTGCACCAGACGGTGATCCGCACATCCCCTCGTTGTTCGGGATCTACCCGACCAACGACTGGCATGAGCGCGAGACCTACGACTTCTTCGGCATCATCTTCGACGGCCACCCTTCGTTGACCCGCATCGAGATGCCCGACGACTGGCAGGGACACCCGCAGCGCAAGGACTACCCGCTCGGCGGTGTCCCAGTGGAGTACAAGGGCGCCCAGATTCCCCCGCCCGACCAGCGGAGGTCCTACAACTAATGAGCCAAACCACGAGCGCCGCCAACGGTGACGGCTCGGACACCTTGATTGCGCTCACGGGCCAAGATTGGAACAGGGTGGTCGAGGCCGCCCGGGAGCGCGGCGAACCCGGCGAACGGATCGTCGTCAACATGGGTCCGCAGCACCCGTCCACCCACGGCGTGCTGCGACTGATCCTGGAGATCGAGGGTGAAACCGTCACCGACGCCCGCTGCGGAATCGGCTACCTGCACACCGGAATCGAGAAAAACCTCGAGTACCGGTACTGGACGCAGGGTGTGACATTCGTGACCCGAATGGATTACCTGGCACCATTTTTCAACGAGACCGCTTTTTGCCTGGGTGTGGAGAAGCTGCTCGGAATCACCGACGAGATCCCCGAGCGGGTCAACGTCATCCGGGTGATGATGATGGAGCTCAACCGGATTTCGTCGCACCTGGTCGCGTTGGCGACAGGTGGCATGGAGTTGGGCGCGATGACGCCGATGTTCACCGGTTTCAAGGGCCGCGAGATCATCCTCACGCTGTTCGAGTCGATCACCGGGCTCCGGATGAACAGTGCCTACATCCGCCCCGGCGGTGTGTCGCAGGACCTGCCACCGGACGCCAAGACCGAAATCGCCACGGCCCTCAAGGAAATCAAGGGCGTGCTGCACGAGATGGGCAACCTGCTCAACGAGAGTGCGATTTGGAAGGCCCGTACCAAGGACGTCGGTTACCTCGACCTCACCGGCTGTGTCGCCCTGGGAGTCACCGGGCCGATCCTGCGGTCCACCGGGTTGCCGCACGACCTGCGTAAGACCGAGCCCTACTGCGGATACCAGGACTACGACTTCGACGTCATCACCGACGACGGGTGTGATTCTTACGGCCGCTACATCATTCGCGTCAAGGAGATGTCGGAGTCGGTGAAAATCGTCGAGCAGTGCCTGGACAAACTAAAGCCCGGCCCGACGATGATCGAGGATCGCAAAATCGCCTGGCCGGCTGACCTGAAAGTCGGTCCGGACGGACTCGGCAACTCCCCGGAGCACATCGAGAAGATCATGAGTGGCTCGATGGAGGCGCTGATCCACCACTTCAAGCTGGTCACCGAGGGAATCCGGGTGCCGGCCGGACAGGTCTACGTCGCCGTCGAATCGCCGCGCGGCGAATTGGGTGTACACATGGTCAGCGACGGCGGCACCCGCCCGTACCGGGTGCACTACCGCGACCCCTCGTTCACCAACCTTCAAGCGGTCGCGGCGATGTGCGAGGGCGGCATGGTCGCCGACGTCATCACCGCGGTGGCCAGTATCGACCCGGTGATGGGCGGAGTGGACCGATGACCGCAGCACCGCAGTCCAGCGCCGGCAACAGCGACTCCGGCACCGGCCATGGCGAGCGGGTGTTCCTCCGGCTCGGCCCGCCGCCAGAGGAGCCCGGCCAATTCGTCACCGATGGCGCACCGCAGTCGTATCCGGCCGACGTGCAGGCGCAACTGGAACTCGACGCCAAGGAGATCATCGGCCGCTACCCCGACCCGCGCTCGGCGCTGCTGCCTTTGCTGCACCTGGTGCAGGCGCACGACGGCTACATAACGCCGGCCGGCGTGGAATTCTGCGGCGAACAACTCGGTTTGACCGGAGCCGAGGTTGCCGCTGTCGCAAGCTTTTACACCATGTACCGACGCGGACCTACCGGCGAGTATCTGGTCGGCGTGTGCACGAACACGCTGTGCGCGGTGATGGGCGGCGACGCGATCTTCGACTCGCTCAAGGACCACCTCGGCGTCGGCAACGACGAGACCACCGACGACGGAAAGATCACGCTGCAACACATCGAGTGCAACGCAGCGTGCGACTACGCGCCGGTCGTCATGGTCAACTGGGAGTTCTACGACAACCAGACCCTTCAGTCGGCACGCACGCTGGTCGACGGTCTGCGCTCGGGTGATCCCCCGGCACCAACCCGCGGAAATCTGGGCACGTTCAAGGAGACCGAGCGGATTCTGGCCGGCTTCCCCGACCCGCGGCCCGACGACGGCCAAGGCGGTGCCGGCGCGGCGACGCTGGCCGGCCTCGAGGTTGCCAAGGCCAAGAAGATGGCCGCACCGTCTCCGGATGCTTCAGGGGAGGGCAAGTAATGGGGTCACCGACACCGTTGGCACCGGTGCTGAGCCGATTCTGGGATGACCCGCAATCGTGGACGCTGGAGACGTATCGCCGCAACGACGGCTATCAGGCGTTGGACAAGGCGTTGACGATGGACCCCGACGCGGTGATCGCCGCCGTCAAGGACTCAGGGCTGCGCGGCCGCGGCGGCGCGGGCTTCTCGACCGGCACGAAGTGGTCGTTC
>NZ_JBYCLA010000506.1:0-3041 GCF_057473665.1 Mycobacterium sp. TH-M25 | reverse complement strand
ATGTCGGTCGGGGTGTGCACCGACAAGTCGTCCCCGACATGTGCGCTAGAGGTGGCTCGCCACGAAAGTCGCGGCCTGACCGGGCATCCCGGACTGCTGATACGACAAGTGCGGCGCGGAGAACATCTCGTCATGCGAAGGCAGCGCCAAGGCCCCGCCCGGAGTGCAAATCGGGTCGTCGGGCGCGCACAAGTCGATGGCTTTAGCGCCATACCACGGGCTGATCGCGCTTATTGGTCCCCCCAGATATCTGCTCGTCGGATTTCCGAAGACGGCGACGGCAGCAACGTGCTCAGCCTCGTCCGCGGATAGCGTCGCGGCGTTAAAGCCCGCAACCGATGCTCGGGCGATGGTGATCAGATCTATCACCATCGCGCCTTGGGAATATCCGCCGAGCACCAACTTGGTGTTGGGACAGTTCGCAACCATGGACTGAACATGAGCGTTCGCATCGCTGGCGCCCGTGGATGCAGACGGCGGCCAATCTTCGGTGGCGGGATAGTTGACGGGATACACCTCGACGGAGCGACCCTTAACCTGCGAGCGCAGTGAATCGACAAATGCCTGCCCGACCCCACCAACACCAGCTGGCTCGTTGGTGGCGCGGGCGAACGTCACCTCGACGTCTGGACAAGGGGCAGCGGACGCGGGGGCGATAAGGGTTGATGCGCTTAGCAGGGTCGCCCCAGTTGTCACCACCGCGGCACCCAGCAAACGAGCGAATTGGCGTGCGTTCACGTCTCAATGCTGACACATCGCGACCGAAAGCGTACCGGCTAAGTCGCGCGACCTGCTTTCGCCGCCCGTGAGCGGCGCCTCGCGATCCGGCGATGCCGTCGCCACGGTGCGCTTCGCGGCATTGACCTCGATGTCGCACCAGGTGAGTATGTTGCTCTGGTTGGACCCAGCGGAGCTGGGAAGTCGACGTTGGCCGGCGTACTGGCCGGCATTTACGTACCCGATTCCGGACATGTCACGATTGGCGCTGGCGGTCGGCGCGACGGTATGGGTGCATGACTTGCCTGCCGACATTAACACATCGATTGGCCTTGGCGGTCAGCACCTTTCGTATTCTCGTATTCACAAGGCCAGCAGTTGGCGTTAGCCAGAATCCTGTTGGTGAATCCTCGGGTGGTCGTCCTCGATGAAGCCACGGCTGGGCTGCAACCGCCGTTGGCACTGCAGTTGGCGAGATCGATTGTCAACGATGAGCGAATTGTCATCTCCGTTACCCACAGACTCGACCTTGCGGAGAAAGCTGATCGGATCGCTGTTCTCGATAACGGTGGGCTGTCGCAACTCGGCACCCACGAGGAACTCATCACCGAGAACGGCGTGTATGCCGAGCTTTGGTCGGCATGGATAGCGAGGCCCAGGGAAAAACCGGTCAAACGGTTCGCCCGTCGAGGCCTCTTTCGAGGCGAGCACGGTGGTGAACAACCCAGTTGAATGCGGCGCGTACCTGCCCAGGTACTCCGGCATCGCAGAGCCGTAGCATCGATTCGTTACCGGCCGCGGCGCCGCGCTCGATGCCGCGCCAACAGCGGTCTTGCCACCAAAGGATGACGCCCACCAGATCATCACGCATACCGTCGCTGAGACCGTAGGCTTCACAGATGAGGCGCATACGACGCGCAGCCTCGGAAACGTCTGTTATCCCAGGTCCGAGCTGTAAATACTGCCAGCAAACATGGGCTATGTCGTGAACGCGATTGCCTGGTGCGGCCAGGTCCCAATCAATGAAGGCGACGGGCCGTGGATAGCCGTCTTCCACAGCATAAACAGTATTTTTTGGTGACAGGTCGTTGTGGCATACGACCTCCCAGTCACCCGAAAGCGCATTATCAGCGGTCACATTGTGAAATTGGCGGACAAGGATAGCAATGCTAGCCAGGTTCTCGTCGGACTGAATTGCTGATAGATGTGCTGGCTCCCACGGGACAAGCCCGTCGATATAGCTGAGGATTTCACGGCCGTCACTATCGACTCCAATAAGGCGCGGCGCGCCAGCCCACTCGACCCGCTCGAAGAGACGAAGCACGGCATGCACGAACTCCGCTCGGGCCGGTGGGGCACGGAATACGTGGCCGTTCGCCAGCGCGACATTATTGACGAACCCACCTTCGAGCTGTATTTCCTCGGCCACGCTTGCAGTATTCGCGAAATCGCGGTGCTTTTGAAGGAACACTTGGAAGTGAGTAGGCACAGGGGAGGCGCAGGGCGGTCATGAGGAAGCCGGACCGGCGTGACAATGACCCATCGACGGTCGGCAGGATCAGGTAGTAGTCGCGCAAATTCTCTGTGTAACACGCCTGGGCAGGTTCGGTCACTGTGAGTGCCCCCGGCACGACTCGAACGTGCGACCTAGGGATTAGAAGGCCCTTGCTCTATCCACCTGAGCTACGGAGGCAATACGCAGGTCAGTCTATCCAATGGCAATCGTCGGTCGATTCCGCCCGCGCAACGCCCACGAGATGCCTTTCCTCGCCGCGGTTACCGGTGATGGTGTGCGCCTCGATACCCCGCTCGGGCCGGCGCCCGTCACTGCGCGGTTCGCCCTACGCGGCGAGTGGACTGGCCGCGAGCTTTCCCCGCAAATCGTGACCGGGTATGCGCAGTCACGGCTATCGCCTGTTGCGACGACGTGAGCTGCGCAGCGCGGATCACGTACGCGAAAACACGCCGACTACGGTGGCGACCCCGAGCGGTTCACGGCGTCGCCGATTTCGTACGCGCACACGAGGCGCCATCGTTCATGACGTGCGGCACGGCGAGAAGATCCGTTGGCTCGCGAGTGGACCGGTCGCCCCTGTCGGCATCCCCAGCCGGCTGAATCGAGTGGCGACTCCGCAGAGTCGCCCCAACCCGGCTGCCCATCACAAAGTTTCGTATGCCAGCATTCCAGCACCCGTCGGAATGCGGGATCCGCACGTGTAAGCGGCTTTCACCAGCGGGTGAACCCGACTAGCGTTGGATAGGCAATCGGGCGGGCGGGACTGAATGCAGGAGGCGTGATCGGCGGTGACAGCGTACTGGTGTGC
>NZ_JBYCLA010000505.1:0-5631 GCF_057473665.1 Mycobacterium sp. TH-M25 | reverse complement strand
GTGACCGACGCGCCCTACCTCGGTTTCCAGCTGGGTAGCCTGTGGTACATCTCGCTGGACTACGTCAACCACCAGACGTCGCTGAACAACGCTCAGGCGCAAGCGGATCCGGACGGTAAGGTCCGCATCGTCGTCGCCGACCAGAACCCCGGCGTCACCAACTGGGTCGAAACGCTGGGCCACCGCCGCGGCTTTCTGCAGTTCCGCTGGCAGCGGGTGTCGCGTCCGCTCACCGAGGCCGACGGTCCCTCCGTCGAGCTCGTCAAGATCGACAAGCTCCCTGCCGTCTTACCGCATTACGAGCACAACAGGATTTCTGAGGAAGACTGGCGTACCCGAATCGCGTTGCGCCAAGAGCAAATCGCAGCAAGGATGCTGGGTTGAAAAGGGTCAAGCCATGACGGGAATGCTCGACAAGAAAGTCATCGTGATCAGTGGTGTGGGCCCGGGGCTCGGTACCACGCTGGCCCACCGATGTGCGCAAGAAGGCGCCGAACTGGTCCTTGCGGCACGCACGGTCGAGCGCCTGGAAGACCTTGCCACGCAACTCGGCGGCGCCGGGCACAAGGCGCTCGCGGTGCGCGCGGACATCACCGAAGACGACGACGTCGCGGCGCTGGTGGAATCCACCACTTCGAACTTCGGCAAGGTCGACGTTCTGATCAACAACGCCTTCCGAGTGCCGTCGATGAAACCGTTGGCCGCAACCAGCTTTCAGCACATCCGCGATGCGATCGAGCTGAGCGCCCTGGGTGCGTTGCGGCTGATCCAAGGCTTCACGCCGGCGCTGGAGGAAGCATGCGGTTCGATCGTCAACGTCAACTCCATGGTGCTGCGGCACTCGCAGGCGAAATACGGGGCCTACAAGATGGCCAAGTCCGCGCTGCTGTCGATGTCGCAGTCGCTGGCCACCGAGCTCGGCGAGAAGGGAATCCGCGTCAATTCTGTTGCACCCGGCTATATCTGGGGTGAGACACTGCAAGCCTATTTCGAGCATCAGGCCGGTAAGTATGGCACCACCGCCGAGCAGATCTACCAGGCCACCGCCGCCAACTCCGACCTCAAGCGGCTGCCCACCGAAGAGGAGGTCGCGTCGGCCATCATGTTCATGGCCAGCGACTTGTCCAGCGGGATCAGCGGACAGACGTTGGATGTCAACTGCGGCGAGTACCACAACTAGACATGACTGCTGCCGCCGGTGACGATGCAGAGCGAAGCGATGAGGAGGAGGCGGCGTAATGGGTGAACGCACCGACATTGCCACCGTCGACGAATTGCATGCTTCGGCAACCAAGCTGACCGGGCTCGACGACTTCGGCGCCGACACCGACAACTACCGCGAAGCGCTCGGCGTGCTGCTCGACTCGTACCGTCAGGAGGCCGGCCTGACGGTGTTGGGCAGCAAGATGAATCGCTTCTTCCTGCGCGGCGCGCTGGTGGCCAGGCTGCTGTCGGAGTCGGCGTGGAAGCAGTATCCGCAGCACGCCGACGTGGCGATCAATCGACCTATCTTCGTCACCGGGCTGGTGCGCACCGGCACCACGGCATTGCACCGACTGCTCGGCGCCGACCCGGCACACCAGGGTCTGCACATGTGGCTGGCGGAGTTCCCGCAGCCGCGGCCGCCGCGCGACACCTGGGAATCGCACCCGCTGTATCGCCAACTCGACGAACAGTTCACCCGGCACCACCAGGACAACCCGGGCTACACCGGCCTGCACTTCATGGCCGCCTACGAGCTCGAGGAATGCTGGCAGCTGCTGCGTCAGTCGCTGCACTCGGTGTCCTACGAGACGCTGGCGCATCTGCCGAGTTACTCAAAGTGGTTGTCGCAGCAGGACTGGACGCCGGCCTATCGGCGTCACCGCAAAAACCTTCAGCTGATTGGATTCAACGACGCTGACAAGCGCTGGGTGCTGAAAAACCCGAGCCATCTGTTCGCTCTCGACGCGTTGATGGAGACCTACCCCGACGCCCTGGTCATTCAGACGCATCGGCCGGTCGAGACGATCATGGCGTCGATGTGCTCGCTGGCCCAGCACACCACCGACGGCTGGTCAACGACATTCGTCGGCGCGCAGATCGGTGCCGACTCAGTGGAAACCTGGTCGCGCGGCCTGGAACAGTTCAACACCGCGCGCGCCAAGTACAGTCCGGCCCAGTTCTACGACGTCGACTACCGCGAATTGATCGCCGACCCGCTCGGCACCGTCGCCGACATCTACCGCAAGTTCGAAATCCCGCTCACCGATGAGGCACGGCAGGCGATGGAAGACAGCCACGCCGAAAGCCAGACCGGTGCAAGGGCTCCCAAGCACAAGTACGAGCTGGCCGACTACGGGCTGACCGCAGAGGCCGTCAAGGAACGCTTCGCCGGGCTGTGATCGTTTTGCCCGGCTCCTCAGCCGTTCGCTGCGTGAACCGCATCGTCGCCGGGCTGTGATCGTTTTGCCCGGCTCCTCCGCCGTTCGCTGCGCGAACCGCATTGTCGCCGGGCGGTGCTCGTTTTGCCCGGCTCCTCCGCCGTTCGCTGCGAGAACCGCATCGTCGCCGGGCTGTGATCGTTTTGCCCGGCTCCTCAGCCGTTCGCTGCGCGAACCGCATCGTCGCCGGGCTGTGATCAGCCGTCGCCGGGCGGGGTAGCCGTGGATACCGCTTCCAGGCACCCCTCGGCGACGGCATGCTCGATGCTGTCGGCGAGTTTCGGGCAGGCCCGCGACCGCGCGCTCGGTTCACCCGTCGCCCGCACCTCAGCGAAATAGGCGCAGCGCTGCGACGCGTCGTTATTCCATTGCACCGCAGTATGTCCGGGGCCCAGACGTTTGACGTTGACCGTGGCGTGGCAGAACCGGCAGTCCACCGGCTGCAGGCCGGACGTGAGATAGCGGCTGCGATCAGCCTCGGTGGCCTCCTGCACGGCGGCGGCGCGTTCCGGATCTCCGGCGAAATCGGGTGCCTTGGACCACGATCCGCCGCTCTTACCGTTGCCGGCCGGGGCCGGCTCGGCATGGCTTTCGTGATCGCCATGGAGCATCAGCATCGAACGAGCGAGCCGATCGACGTCAGGCGGCTGGTCCGACGCGCTCATGTAGCGGGCTGCTCGGCCTTCGTTTCGGGTTCTGAAGCCTGCTTCTGCAGGTTCTCGTCGACCTCGACGTGCCACTTCTCGTTGGCGATGGTGGTGTCCACCTCGATCTCGAAGCGGTCCGTCATGTCCGGCGTGACATCGGCGACGTCAACGTAGAACTGCTGATACCAGCGTCGCATCTGGTACACCGCACCGTCCTCTTCGACCAGCAGCGGATTGTCGATGCGGGTCTTGTGCTTCCAGATCTCGACGTCCTGCAGAAAGCCTTTGCTGACGCCTTCGGTGAAGACCTTGGCCAGCTTGTTGGTCATCTTCTCGTCCATGCCCTTGGGCTTTTCGACCATCACGCCCCACTGCAGGACGAATGAGTCCTGGGTGACCGGGTAGTGGCAGTTGATCAGGATCGACTCGGCCTTGTAGTCGCCGTAGCTGTTGTGCAGCCAGTTGATCATGAACGACGGGCCGAAGTAAGACGCCTCCGAATCCAGGTGCGCCTCGCCGTAGGAGGTGCCCAGGTCGTTGACGTCGGGCCGCCCCACGTTGTGCAGGTATTGCGAGGCGATATGCCCCTCGAAGACATTCTTGAAGTACGTCGGCAGACCGAAGTGGATGTAGAAGAAGTGCGCCATGTCGGTGACGTTGTCGATGATCTCGCGGCAGTTGGAGCCCTCGATGAGCATCGAGTTCCAGCGCCAGTCGGTCCACTCGTCGCTGGCGAACTCGGGAAGCTCGGGGATCCGCAATTCCGGCGGTGGCGGGTTGCCCTCGTGGTCGTGCCAGACGTACAGCAGTCCGCTGCGGACGTCGGTGGTCCAGGACCGGGTCCGGGCCAACCGTGGCGTCCGCTTGGCATAGGGCACCAGCTTGCATTTGCCGTCCCCGCCCCAGCGCCAGTCGTGGAATGGGCAGGCGACCTCGTCACCCTTGATGGTGCCTTGGGCCAAGTTGCCGCCCATGTGCCGGCAATACCCGTCCAGCACGTGCAGGTCACCGCGCGAGTCGGCGAACACGACGAGGTGGGTGCCGAATGCCTCGATGCCGTGCGGCTCACCGTCCAGGTAGTCCTTGACCGGGCCCAGGCAGTGCCAGCCGCGGGCATAGCGGTCGGGCAGGGTGCCCGCGTCGATCTCGCGAACTTCGGCGGTTTCGGTAGCCATCAGGCCTCCAGGTTTATCGGACTTCTAACTAGAACACGTTACAGTTTTTTCCCCGGATCGCGCAATGACGGCGACATCACTACCGGTGACCCGCCTGCGGTATATGTGGACAATGCCGCTGTTTTCCTTTGAAGGCCGATCTCCGCGCGTCGATCCCACCGCCTTCGTCGCCCCGACCGCCACCCTGATCGGCGACGTGACCGTCGAGGCCGGCGCGTCGGTGTGGTTCAACACCGTGCTGCGCGCCGATTACGGGCCGGTGACGGTGCGCGTGGGCGCCAACGTTCAGGACGGCTCAGTGCTCCATTCACCGCCGGGCGTTCCCGTCGACATCGGCCCCGGAGCGACCGTCGCGCACATGTGCGTCATCCACGGCGCCCACATCGGCGCCGAGGCACTGATCGCCAACCACGCCACCGTGCTCGACTGCGCGGTGATCGGCGAGCGCAGCTTGGTAGCGGCGGGCGCGCTGGTGACCGGCGGCACGAAGATCCCCGCCGAGGTTCTGGTGGTCGGATCGCCGGCCGTCATCAGGGGACCGATCGCCGGCACCGGCGCCGAGATGTGGGTAAAGGTGAACCCGAAGGCATACCAGGATCTCGCGCAGCGCTATCTGACCGGGTTGCAGCCGATTTAGATCTTGCGCGCGCTCGCGGTGGCCTGGTCGACTTCCCAGTAGGCGCGCAGCGCCAGCAGCCTGCCGTCGTCGTCGGCCTGGTAGGTGAACACCCCTTCGGCGGTGACCTGGTATCCCGTCGCGGTGATCAGGATGTGGCCGACGTTGGCTTCCTCGTTGCCGCACTGATAGGTCTTGTCGAAGACGAATTCGATCTTGTCGGTCGGTGCGATCGCGTTGTCCCAGAACGCCGAGATGGCCTCCCGGCCGCGATGGCCTTTGCCGTCGGGGTCGAAATGCGAAGGGCCGATCGGGTCTTCGACGATCGCGTCGTCGGCGAAGACCGCGAGCCAGGCGTCTTTGTCTCTGGCTGCGACGGCGTCACGGGAGCGCTTACCGGCCAGGTGAGCGGGCGACCCGCTCACTTCTGCCAGCCTGAATGGATATAGGTGTCGGCAAAACGCTTCAACGAGTCCTTCTTCTTGTCCAGCGGCGCATCGGTCCCGAGGCCGTCCAGAATCCACGGGATTGTGATGTAGTCGGTGACCCCGATTTCGGCGAGCTCGCGGTGTCCGTCCACGCCGAACTTGTCGATGCATACCGCCTGGATCTCGAAAGGCAATTCCGCACGGTCGTTTTCGGCGCGCAGCTTGTCCAGATTGCCGATGGTTTCGGCGAGCTGGGCGTGCGTCATCATTGCGCTGGTCCATCCGTCGCTGACCCGTGCCGCGCGGCGTAGCGCCACGTCGGTGTGGCCGCCCACGTAGAAC
>NZ_JBYCLA010000504.1:0-4377 GCF_057473665.1 Mycobacterium sp. TH-M25 | reverse complement strand
CGACTGCCGCCGCCGGCGCCTCCGGTCGACGACCCGCTGCAGCGGCCCGGATCGGGTTCGGTGCACTGCAACGGTCAGCAGCCCAACCCGTGCACCTACACGCCGGGCGGTGCGAGCGCGATCTATCTGCCGTCCAGTGGCGAAGTGGTGGGGCCCGACGGCGCCAAGTACTCGTTGGAGGACTCGCGCCACACCGGCGACAACGGATGGCAGGACATGCTCGCGCCGGTCAGGTGATCCGCGTCGGGAATCGTGGACGGCCGGCTGCGTTGAAACTGCTATTCGGACCCGAGGAGAACGTTATGACCAGCCGGCCTGTTCTGCAGCCCACCCCCGAGCACCCGATCACCGTCAACCCGACCGGAAAGCGGGTCGTGGTTCGGGTCAACGGCGAGATCGTGGCCGACACCAATGCGGCGCTGGAGCTGCGCGAGTCCACGTATCCTGCGGTGCAGTACATTCCGTTCACGGATGTCGTGCAGGAGGTGCTCACCCGCACCGACACCAGCAGCTACTGCCCGTTCAAGGGCGACGCCGGCTATTACAGCGTGACCACCGGCGGTGTGACGGTCGATGACGTGATCTGGTGCTACGAGCGGCCCTACCCGGCGGTGGCGGCGATCGCCGGCCACGCCGCGTTTTATCCCGACAAAGCCGAGATCACCGTCGGCTAGGCGGTCGCCACGCCGAACACGCGGGCGGTCAGCTGGGTGTCGCTGTACTCGCGCAGCGAGGTGATGAGGCCGTCGCGGGTCTCGAAGATGAAAACGGCGGGGGTGTTGAAGTGCACGCCGTCGCCGGTCTCACCGTGGGCTTCTGCCTCGATCACCACGCTCTCGCCGTCGTTGAAGCACTGCAGGAAGTCGAGGTTCAACTCGGCCCGCTGTTTGCGCCGGTCGACGTCGTCGCGCGACGCCGCTTTGTCCAGCGATGTGCGGGTGACAATGCTCCAGTAGGTGAAGTCGTCGCTGAGCAGCTCAAAGCATTCGTCGACGTCGGCGCCCTCGGACAGGCACTGCAGGAACATCCATGCCAACTCGGCGGACGGAGCGTCGAACGGGGTTGTCACCTGGTCATCCTGACGTGGAACACGGTTGCCGGTCAATTGCCCACCGGGGCATGGCTGCGTGGACGGTTCGGACCTATGCTGTTGAGAAGGAGCAGATGGTGGTCAGCGCCCGCACGGTCACGTTCCCGTGTCCGGTCAGCCCCGCGAACACCCTCTTTCCGTTGCGCCGCGGTCCCGGCGACCCCTGCTTTCACGTCGCTGCCGACGGCGGCATCTGGCGAACCAGCCTGCTGCCCAGCGGATCTGTGACCGCGAGAATCAGCCGCGCTGCCGCCGACGCGGTCGACTGCACGGCCTGGGGCAGCGGCGCCGACGAATTCCTGGAGGCGCTGCCGGCCATGCTCGGCGAGCACGACGACCGGTCGGGGTTCGAGCCGGTGCACCCGATTGTCGCGCAGGCGTATCGACGGGTGCCGCACCTGCGATTGGGCCGCACCGAGCAGGTGCTGGAGGCGCTGATCCCCGCCGTGCTCGAACAGCGCGTCCCGGGCAAGGACGCGTTCCGGGCCTGGCGCCTGCTGGTGACCAAGTTCGGAGCGCCGGCGCCGGGGCCCGCGCCGCAGCGGATGCGGGTGCTGCCGCCGGCCGAGGTGTGGCGGCGCATCCCGTCGTGGGAATTCCACCGCGCCAACGTCGACCCGGGTCGCGCCCGCACCATCGTCGGGTGCACCCAGCGGGCGTCGTCGTTGCAACGGTTGACGTCGTGGCCGGCCGAGAAGGCCCGCGAGGCACTGATGTCGCTGCCCGGGGTCGGGATCTGGACAGCGGCCGAGACGGCGCAACGGGCGTTCGGCGACGCCGACGCGCTGTCGGTCGGCGACTACCACGTCCCGAAGATGATCGGCTGGACGCTGCTGGGCCGGCCGATCGACGACGCCGAGATGGTCGAACTCCTCGAACCGATGCGCCCGCACCGCCACCGGGTGGTCCGGTTGCTGCAAGCCAGCGGATTGGCCTACGAGCCGCGTCGCGGGGCCCGGCTACCGCTGCAGGACATCCGGGAGTTGTGACGCGCCGGGGTTACGCGCCGCAGTCATCGGGTACAGGACTCTCATGAGTCAATTCACCGTGCCGGGCATGACCGGCCAGCAGGCCGCGAAAACCACTGACCTATTGCAGAAGCAGCTCAGTACCTACAACGACCTTCATCTGACGCTGAAGCACGTGCACTGGAACGTCGTGGGCCCCAACTTTATTGGCGTGCACGAAATGATCGACCCGCAAGTGGACCTGGTTCGCGGATACGCCGACGAAGTGGCCGAGCGGATCGCCACGCTCGGTGGTTCGCCGCAGGGCACGCCGGGCGCGATTCTGAAAGACCGCACCTGGGACGACTATTCGGTCAGCCGCGATACCGTGCAGGCGCACCTGGCCGCGCTCGACTTGGTCTACAACGGCGTCATCGAAGACACCCGCAAGGCCATCGAGGTGACCGAGAAGCTCGACCCGGTGACCCAAGACATCTTGATCGACCACGCCGCCGAACTGGAGAAGTTCCAGTGGTTTGTGCGCGCACATCTCGAGAACGCCGGCGGGTCGCTGACGCACGAAGGTGCCTCGACCGAGAAAGGCGCGGCGAAGACGGCGCGCTGACGCGTCGCGGAATAAGCGGACCGCGCTCCGGGTATATCGGGTCCGCGCATTGCACAGCGTCAGCAGCGCAGCACTGGGCCCAGGTGTCCACCTGGACCAGATGGACGAGGTGGGATACCTGCCCGGTCCCCCGACGGTCTGAGGCCGCACACCGCGGCCGGCTCACTGGCGTGTCAATTTTGTGAAAATCACAGGTGTGACCTATGGCACAATTGTCGCGTGGTGCAGACAGCGAACAGGGGGCCGGGGCGCCCCCCGGCAGCAAAGGCCGCTGAAACACGTAAGCGCATTCTGTCGGCCGCGCGTGAGGTGTTCAGCGAACGCGGTTACGACGGCGCCACCTTCCAGGCGATTGCGGTCCGCGCTGACCTGACCCGGCCCGCGATCAACCACTACTTCGCAGACAAGCGCGCCCTGTACTGGCAGGTGCTGGACGACACCAACAACGGCATGGTCGCCGCCAGTACGCAGCGGGCCCGCATGGAGGCAACGCTGACCGGCCGGGTGTCGGCCTTCATCGAAGGCACCGTCGAAGCCGAACTGGAGAACCGCGCCGCATCGGCCTTTCTGATCGCCGCCACGTTGGAATCGCACCGTCACCCGGAATTGAGCCGGCCGGAAAGCGACTCGGTGAACGCCACCCGCTCGTTCCTGCTGTGGGCGATCAACGACGGCATCCGCAACGGCGAGCTGAGCCAAAGCACCAACGCCGTCGCGCTCACCGAGATGTTGCTGGCGGTGCTGCTGGGGATGGGGTTCTATGCCGGCTTTGTCGGCGGCCGCGCCGAATTCGACGCGATCATCGAGCAGCTGAAATTGTTACTGACCCGAAGCTTGAGCCGACAGCGGTGAGGTAGCTCACACAACCATATAGGTTGCCTAACTTATTCGGTAGTATGTGGGCGTTATGACCGACGTAACTGACACGGCCTCGATGCGCTCCGCGGGCGATAGCTGGGACATCACCGAAAGCGTGGGCGCCACCGCCTTGAGCGTGGCTGCGGCCCGCGCCATGGAGACGGGATCGGATGACCCGCTGATCCGCGACCCGTTCGCTCACCTGCTGGTCTCCGCCGCCGGGCAGCCGTGGGAGCGGCTGGCCAGTTCGCTGGACTGGATCGGCGACGACGACCACGGACGGCGAGCCCACCGGCTGGCCATCGACTACCAGGCCGTGCGCACGCACTACTTCGACTCGTACTTCGCAGACGCTGTCGCCGGCGGGATCCGGCAGGTGGTGATCCTGGCCGCGGGCCTGGACTCCCGGGCTTTCCGGCTCGATTGGCCCGTGGGCACCGTCGTCTACGAGATCGACCAGCCGCAGGTCGTCGCCTACAAGACGGCCACGCTGGAGTCGGCCGGCGCGGCTGCGACGGCGCAGCGCCGGACCGTTCGAGTCGACCTGCGCGACGACTGGGCCGCCGCGTTGACGGCCGCGGGTTTCGACCCGGGCCGCCCGACCGCCTGGCTGGCCGAAGGCCTGCTGCCATACCTGCCGGCCGAAGCTCAGGACCGGCTGTTCGACATCGTGACCGGGCTCAGCGCTCCCGGCAGCCGGGTGGCGGTCGAATCGTTCAGCCTCGGCACGGCCGACAGCGAAGCGCGTCGGGTCGCGCGGCGGGCGCGGTTCGACCGGATGCGGCAGCGGCTCGGCTTGGACATCAACGTCGAGACCCTGACCTATCAGGAAAGTGATCGGGCCGACGCCGCGGATT
>NZ_JBYCLA010000503.1:0-3489 GCF_057473665.1 Mycobacterium sp. TH-M25 | reverse complement strand
GAAGTCGTTAGCGGCGGCCTGAACATCAAGCCCGGACTGGGCGATACCACTACAGCGCACTTCCCGATCTCCCACCGCTGGTCCTACCCCGATGCCGCCTCACCCACCGCCTGGGTGCCCATCCATCTGCTCGGCGCCCCGGTGGCCCTGGATGCCAAGACCGCGGGGGTTACCGCCCGGGCACCACAGTCGATGGTGCAGGACTACCTCAATCGGGAAGACCGGACGCTGTGGGCGATCCTGTCCAACGGCCGCCAGCTGCGGCTGCTGCGCGATGCCTCGGCGCTGTCCCGCCAGTCCTACGTCGAGTTCGACCTCGACGAGATCTTCGCCAACCAGCTCTACGCCGACTTCCGGTTGCTGTTCCTCACCGCGCACGTCACGCGCGTCACCCCCCGGCTCACCGACGCGGCCGCCAAACAAGCTGCTGCTGCCGCCGACAGCGATGAGGAGGAAGACGCCGAGGCTGAATTGCCCGAAGCCCGGCTGGACAACTGCTGGCTGGAACGCTGGCGGTTGCAGGCCATCGACGTCGGCTCCCGCGCCAGGCTCAACCTGCAAAACGGCATCGCGGTCGCCATGGAACAGCTCGGCAACGGTTTTCTGGCCTGCCCGGACAACTCCCACCTGCGCGATGCGCTGGCTGGCGCCCCTGACGCCCACCATGACCTGCACCGTGCCCTGCTACGCATCGCCTACCGACTCGTCGTGCTGTTCGTCGCCGAAGACCGAGAGCTGCTGCACACCGACAGCGCCAAACCCGCAGCCCGGCAACGCTACTGCACCTACTTCTCCACCGCCCGGCTGCGCCAACTCGCCACCACCCACGCCGGCGGGCGCCACACCGACCTGTGGGACGCCCACCAGATCGTTACCGACGCCCTAGCCGGCCACGGCCTGCCCGCCCTCGGCCTCAGCGGCCTGGGCGCCGGCCTTTACGCGCGGGACTTCCTCGGCATCCTCAACGGCGCCCGACTGCCCAACTACGCATTCCTCGCCGCCGTCAAGGCGCTGTCCCAGATCAACGACCCACAGACCGGCACCCCCCGCAACGTCGACTACCGCAACCTCGACAGCGAAGAGTTCGGCGGCATGTACGAAGGGCTGCTGGCCTACACCCCCCGCTACGACCCCACCGACCACACCTTCAGCCTCACCGTCGCCGCCGGAAACGAACGCAAGAAGTCCGGCTCCTACTACACCCCCACCGAACTCATCGACGTGGTGCTCACCGAAACCCTCGACCCGCTGATCGCCGAGGCGCGGAAGCAGCCCGATCCGGAACAAGCGTTGCTGGGGCTCACCGTCGTCGATCCTGCTTGTGGCAGTGGACATTTCGTGGTCGGTGCAGCCCGGCGCATCGCCAACGCGCTGGCCGAGGCCCGCACCGGCGAGACCGAACCCAGCCCCGCCGCCGTCCGCGCAGCCACCGCCGACGTCATCGAGCGCTGCCTTTACGGTGTCGACGTCAACGACCTGGCCATCGAGATCACCAAAGTCGCCCTGTGGCTGGAAGCCTTCGACGCCAACCGGCCGCTGCCGTTCCTCGACGCACACTTCCGCGTCGGCAACACCCTGCTCGGCGCCACCCCGGCCCTGCTGAAGAACAACAACCCCGACACCGCTTTCGTCGTCCTCGGCGACGATGACAAGACCTGGACCACCAAACTCAAGGCCCGCAACAAAGCTGAGCGTGAAGCCGACTCCGACCAACTCAGCTTCGAATACGGTTCGGAGACACTCAACGTCGACACGGGCCAATTCCACAAGGCCGCCCAAGAGGCCGACACCGGCACCATCGCCGACCTCGCCCAACTACGGGCCCGCGCCGACGCCTGGCGCAAGCTCGAGCACGACCATGACCTCAAAGCTGCCAAGCACGTGGCTGACGCCTGGTGCGCCGCCTTCGTTCAACCCAAAACCGGCGCACACAGTTCCGGCCACGGCATCACCCACGCCACTCTGCGCGCCTTCTCCGAGGGGCAGAACGTGCCGGCGAGTATCACCAAACAGATTGACGGACTGGCCCGCCAATACCGGTTCTTCCACTGGCACTTGGAGTTTCCCGGCATCTTCGCGGTCGGCGACGGCGGAGAGGATCCGGTCACCGGGTGGAGCGGCGGCTTCTCCTGCGTCATCGGCAACCCACCCTGGGAACGCGTCAAGATCCAAGACAAGGAGTTCTTCGGCAACCTCGGCCGCACCGATATCGAGAACGCCGCCACCGCCGCCATCCGCAAGAACATGATCGAGGAACTGGCCGACACCGACCAGCACCTGTACCGCGCCTACCGGGATGCGCTACGGCAGTCCGACGCCACTGCCCATCTACTACTAAAAAGCGGACGCTATCCGCTCACCGGACAGGGTGACGTCAACACCTACAGCGTCTTCGCCGAAACCATGCGCACCGTCGTTGGACCGCAGGGCGCCGCCGGAATCCTCACTCCCACCGGACTGGCTACCGATAAGACAACCGCGCCGTTCTTCTCGGACACCCTAAGTGCGAAGCGCCTTTTCGCCTTCTACGACTTCCAGAACGAGGAAAAACTCTTCCGAGACATCGATCACAAAGTGCGGTTTGCGCTAACCATCATGACAGGTGCACAGAGAGTTGTTAAGCGGACCCGGTTCGCCTTCCTTACCCGCTACATCGCCGATCTTGCTTCTCGGCACTTCGAACTGGCGCCGAACGAAGTCTTAGAAATGAATCCCAACACGGGCACCCTGCCGATGTTCAGGGCTCGCATTGATGCCGACATCACCCTCGGCATCTACAACCGCCATCCGATTCTTATCCGCGATGATGACCCCGATGGGAACCCGTGGGGACTGTCATTCTTGCGAATGTTTGACATGGCCAACGACTCCCGGCTCTTCCGCCAGCCGGAGCATCTTACGAAGCTCCATTTCAATGGCTGGTCATACCAGCACGGCCACAAGGAGTACGTGCCGCTGTATGAAGCGAAAATGCTGAGCCACTTCGACCATCGCTTCGCAACCTATCGGGCTGCGACGCAAGCCCAGCTAAATGTCGGTGCGCTTCCACGACTCGCTGACGCGGACCACAACGATCCGCACTTAGAGCCCTTGGCGCGGTATTGGGTAGATCGCGCAGAGGTCTTGGCGAGGTTCCAAGACCGGTGGGACCGGGACTGGCTTCTAGGTTGGCGACGGATCACAAAGGCGGAGCAGATGCGGACATACATTCCTTCAGTGATGCCGTTATCAGCCGTGGGAGATAGCTTCTTCCTCGCCTTTCTCACTGAGCCGAGTCTCGGTCCCCTGCTTCATTGTGTCTGGTCGAGTTTGGCGTTCGATTATGTAGCAAGGCAGAAGCTGAGCGGATTGAACATGAATTACTTTGTGGTGAAACAGATCGCATGTCCAACTCCCGCAACTTTCAGCTTTCCCACATCTTGGAACTGTAAATGCAGTCTTGCCAAATGGATTGAGCCATACGTGTTAGAACTTTCCTACACTTCGTGG
>NZ_JBYCLA010000502.1:0-12387 GCF_057473665.1 Mycobacterium sp. TH-M25 | reverse complement strand
ACAGCGACGACAGTTGGCCGGAGTCGGCGAAAGCCGCCTCCCCGCAGCGGGCCGGATTCGACCTGATCCTGGACCCGGTCGGTCGCTGGACTGAGTCGGTGCGAGCGCTACGACCGGGCGGGCGGATGGTCGTTCTCGGGGCCAACGCAGCACAAACCGCCGCCATGGACATCCGCAGCTTCTATTTCGGCCAATTCGACCTTCTGGGAACCACGATGGGGAGCTCACGCGATTTCGCGGGCCTGCTACAGATGATGGATCAGTGCGCGGTGAGCCCGCCACCGATCGATCGCGAGTTCCCGTTGGACCAGGCGGCCGCCGCGCACCAATACCTCGAGAGCGGGCGCACATTCGGTAAATGCGTACTACGACACGACTAGGAGCATGACTGTGAACGACGCTGTCGAACTGGTGACCTACCGGCTCGAGCCCGTTAATCCGGCAGACGATGTCGCCGCGGCCTACGTGACGCTCAACGACCCCGACCGACGCAACGCCCTGTCTGATACCCTCCTGGACCAGCTCAGCGCGCTGCTGCAGCGCGCCCAGGCCGACCCCCGGGTCCGGGTGATCGTGCTGACCTCGTCGCACCCGCGAATCTTTTCCTCCGGTGGCAACCTCGACGCATTCGCCGACGATCGCCCTACCATCGTGAAATACGCCGGACTGCAACGTTTCCCAAGCCTGTTTCGCACGCTCAACGAAATCAACAAGCCGGTGATCTGCGCCGCGAACGGCGACGTGCTGGCCGGAGCGTTCGGTATCGCGTTGGCTTGCGACCTCATCGTCGCCAAAGAATCGATCCGGCTCGGGTGCCCTGAGATCAACGTGGGCGCCTTCCCGTTCATGATCTCGGCGTTGATTTTTCGTGCGACCGGCCGATTGATCGCCAACGAACTGATGATGACCGGCCGCCTTATCAGTGCCAGCGAGGCGGCGGCCGCCGGCTTGGTGAACAGGGTCGTGCCCGACGACGAATTCGACCAGGCTGTGCGCACCTGGGTCAGCGACATCGCCGCCAAGTCGCCGCTGCTGCTCGGTATGGGCAAGCAGGCGCTGGCAGCGACGCGCGATCTGTCCCTGGAGTCCGCGCTGGACTACCTGCAAGGCCAGCTTGCACTGGCTTTCACCACCGACGACCTCGCCGAGGGCGTGCGTGCATTCAAGGAGAAGCGCTCGCCGCGGTGGCGAAACAGCTGAACATCTTGCCACGTATGTTCCTTGCCGATTCGGTCTGACCATTCTACAATTTGCAGGATTGCGTCTTACGATCACACCCGGAGGACGCGAACCCGACGACCTAGGAATCTGCGATGAAGCCGAGCCCGTACACCGAACGATACGGCCCTCAGGAGATCGACGAGTACTACCGGTCGGGATTGTGGTCTGCAGATACATTTCACGACCTCCTGGTTCGACATGTTCGCGAGAACGGCGACAAGGTGTTCGCCACCGACGGAGAGCGGTCGTTGACATTTAGGGAGTTGTTCGACGCCGGCCAACGCCTCGCCGTCGGACTGCACCGCCGTGGCCTACGTCGGGGCGACAGGGTTGCTGTTCAGTTGCCCAACTGGGTGGAGTTCATCGAGGTATTGACCGCTTTGTCGCGATTGGGCGTCATCATGGTCCCGATCATGCCGATCTATCGGCGCGATGACGTCAGCTACGTGCTCTCCAACGCCGGCGTGCGGGCTGTATTCACACCCGCTAATTTCGGCAAATTCGACTACCTCGATATGTATCTCGGCCTGCGCGAGGAACATCCAGACCTGTCCATCTTCATCGCCCGCGCCGACGAGGAGGCCCAACGCATCGCTGACTCCGATGGCAGCGTTGCGACGATCACCGACTTGGCGTCCGTCCCCGACAGCGATGACGCGGTCGCGGAACTTCCGGCTCCACCGAGTCCTGACGAGCCCTTCGTAATCGTCTACACCTCAGGCACCACGTCGCGGCCAAAAGGATGCGTCCACACGTTCAACACCTATTGCGCAGGTTCACGCGCGCTGGTCGGCCCCTTCGGATACACCGAGAACGATGTTCAGTTCGGTCCCTCGCCTATCGCGCACACAACGGGTTTGGTCACCAGTGTGCTGGTGCCGCTGCTTAGCGGTGCCGCAACACATCTGATGGCTAAGTGGGATCCGGTCCGCGGTATCGAGGAGATTCAGCACTTCGGTTGTACCGCGGCCGTCACCGCTCCAACGTTTCTGCACACTTTGCTCTCCGAGTACGACGCACAGCGCCACGACCTCTCGACGCTGCGGCTGTGGACCTGCGCCGGGGCGCCCATCCCTGCCGCGGTGGTCCAACAGGCCGGCGCTGCCCTGCCTAATATAAAAGTCCTCAGCCTGTACGGTCGCAGTGAAAACCTCGTCACCACAACGTGCTCTGTCACTGACGACGTATCTCGCGCTCTGACATCCGACGGCCGTGCCATGCCCGGCGCGACGGTCAAGGTCGTCGACGACAACGGCAAAGAAGTCCCGCCCGGAACCGAAGGTGACATCGCCTACCGAGGCCCCGCGCACATGATCGAATACCTGTCCAATCCCGCCGAGACCGCCGCCCTCTTCACCGACGACGGCTACTCCCGCTCCGGAGATCTGGGCAAGATGACCGCAGACGGTTACGTCCGCGTCACCGGCCGGACCAAAGACATCGTCATCCGGGGCGGGATGAACATCAGCGTGCGAGAAATTGAAGAACACCTCGCCAATCATCCCGAACTGCAGGCGTACTCCGTCGTGGGTATGCCTGACGAACGCCTCGGAGAACGCGTGTGCTGCTACGCGGTCGCCAAACCCGGCCACGACACACCATCGGTCGAGCAGCTGCGCGAATTCTTACTCGCACAAGGGATGCCGATCCAGAAGACACCCGAACGGGTCGTCGCCATCGATACGCTACCGATGACCGCTACCGGCAAAGTCCTCAAACATGAACTCCGCAAAGACATCGAACAGCGCCTCGTCGACGAGTCCCAGCGTGTGGCGGGCGCGTCCTGATGGAACTCAAAGACACCCCTGAAGAAGCCGATTTCCGGGCACGCGCGCGCTCGTGGCTGGAAGAAACCGTACCCAAACTAGGCGGGGATGAACCTGCACGCCTGGAAGACAAACTCGACTACTGGCGGGCCTGGCAGCGACTGCTCCACGACGCGGGATACGCCGGCCTGTTGTGGCCCAAGAAATACGGTGGCGGCGGCGCCGACGCAAATTTGCGCGCGATCTTCAACGAAGAACTTGATCGCGCCGACGCCCCGGAACGGCTCAACATCATCGGCGAGGACTTCGCTGGCCCCACCATCATCGAGTTCGGAACGCCCGACCAGCAGCAGCGCTACCTCGAACCCATCCTGACCGGCGCAGAAATCTGGTGCCAGCTGTTCTCTGAGCCAGAAGCCGGCTCAGACCTCGCCTCACTGCGCACCACCGCCACCAAAGTGGACGGCGGCTGGCGCATTCAGGGCCAAAAGATCTGGACCAGCCGCGCGCAACTGGCCGCGCACGCCATTTTGCTCGCCCGCACCGGCGGCGGTCCACGTCACCATGGCATCACCTACTTCCTTCTCGACATGGGCAGTCAGGGCGTTCAGGTTCGCCCGCTCGCGCACATGCTGGGCGAAGCCGAATTCAACGAGGTGTTCCTCGACGACGTCTTCATTCCCGACAGCGACGTGCTCGGCGACGTTGACGGCGGCTGGCAGGTAGCGATGAGCACACTGGCATTTGAGCGTGTTGCCATCGCCACCGGTCGGGTCAACACGACGGGGGCCGTCAACGACCTGATCCGGCAAATCACCTCTCGCACTGCCGACGACGGCAGCCCACTCGGCGCGGATCCTCATGTGCGACAACGGATCGCCGATCTCTACGGACGCGCGTTGATTCACTATTTGATCGGTCAGCGGGTCATCACCGGAGCCGCAGGCGACGGCCCCCCCGGGCCGGTCACCTCGATCGGGAAACTGTTCTTCTGTCCTTTGGTGGAAGACATCGCCGACTTCGGGCTCGATCTCGACGAGATGGGCGGCCAGTTCGCGCTCGCCGAGAAGAATCCGTCCGACCCGTCCTCGGCGCACAGTCAGCGCTGGCTCCGACTAGCCTATCAGGCGCGCGGGACCGCTATCGCCGGCGGATCGACCTTTATCCAGCGAAATATCGTCGCCGAGCGCATCCTCGGCATGCCCAAAAACTGAACCCGATGGACACGCGGCACCTTCACGCGAGCAGAGACAAGGGCAGATGACGATGGACAAAGTCGTGGGCACGACAGCAGAAGCCGTCGCCGACATTACCGACGGATCGTCGATGGCCGTGGGTGGATTCGGGCTCTGCGGCATCCCCCAGGCACTCATCGCCGCGGTGCTCGACCTGGGGGTCGGCGACCTCGAGACGGTCTCGAACAACTTGGGCGTGGACGGCATTGGGCTCGGAATTCTGCTGGAGAACAAGCGAATTCGACGCACTGTCAACTCCTATGTCGGCGAGAACAAGGAGTTTGCCCGCCAGTACATCGGCGGTGAACTCGAACTGGAACTGACACCGCAGGGCACGTTGGCCGAGCGACTGCGCGCCGGCGGGGCAGGGATTCCCGCGTTCTACACACCCACCGGTGTCGGAACACAGGTCGCTGACGGCGGTCTCGCGTGGCGTTACCACCCCGACGGCACTGTGGCGGTTGCATCGCCGCCAAAAGAAACCCGCGAATTCGACGGTCTGACTTACGTATTGGAGCGCGCCATCCGCACGGATTTCGCGCTGGTGCACGCCTTCATCGGTGACCGGCACGGAAACCTCGTGTATCACGCGGCGGCCGCCAACTTCAATCCCGACTGCGCGGTCGCAGGCCGGATCACCATCGCCCAAGTCGAGCACCTCGTCGAACCGGGCGAGATCAACCCCGCCCACGTGCACACCCCGGGCATCTTTGTGCAGCGGGTAGTGCACGTACCGGATCCCGTCAAACAGATCGAGAAGGAAACGGTGCGGCCATGAGCTGGAGCCGGAACGACATTGCCGCCCGTGTTGCAGCAGAGCTGAGCGACGGCCAGTACGTCAACCTCGGTATTGGCTTGCCCACCTTGATTCCCGGGCATATTCCAGCCGATATCACCGTAGTCCTGCACTCCGAGAACGGGATACTTGGTGTCGGGCCCTACCCGCGGCCTGAAGACCTCGATGCTGATCTGATCAACGCGGGCAAAGAGACCGTCACGACCCTTCCGGGTGCGGCGTTCTTCTGCTCGTCCTCTTCGTTCGGCATCATCCGTGGCCGGCATCTCGACGTCGCGGTGCTCGGCGCGATGCAGGTTTCCGTTTCTGGCGACCTGGCCAACTGGACGGTCCCCGGCAAGATGATCAAGGGCATGGGCGGCGCCATGGATCTGGTGCACGGCGTGGAGCGGGTCTTCGTGATGATGGAGCACACCGCCAAAGATGGTAGTGCGAAAATCGTTGAAGAATGCACGCTTCCGCTTACCGGTCGGCGTTGCGTCAGCCGCATCTTCACCGACCTCGCTGTCATCGACGTCACCGACGAGGGTCTACAGCTTGCGGAGACCGCTCCCGGTGTGACCGTCGATGAGGTGGTCGCAAAAACCGAACCGCGCCTGACAATTCCCGCCCTGCGCTGAACTCTGTCGTTTCGACAAGCGATGCCGAAGCGCTAGTCGTCGAAGTCGATCGCCTCGCGTTTGTCCACCGCCAGCGCGGCCTTGGCGTAGCTGTGCACGTGGCGGCTCATACGCCGAGCGGCGGCCTCGGCGTCATTGTTGCGGATCGCGGTGGTGATCGACTTGTGCGCGCGCGCCGTAACAGCGCGCACCGTGTCGTCGACGAACGAGGCGTTGTCGGTTCCTGTATAGATCGCGTGCGACAGCGCCGTCATGAACCCGATCAGCAATTCGTTGTGGCTGGCCTTGGCGACTCCCACATGCCAGTCCAGATTCGCTTGCAAGAAAGCCGACAGGTCGGCGTCGGGGTCGGCGATGTCCTTGTTCGCCTGGTCAAGTACCGCCAAGTCCTCGTCGGTCCGCTTGCGGGCGGCTGATTCAGCGCAGAAGGGCTCCAACGCTTCACGAGTCTCCATCAGATCTGCAAGCTTGATCCGCTGACCGCGAATGAGCATGCTCACCGAACTGGCCATACCGTTGGTCGTGGGCCGCTGCACAAAAGCTCCGCCGGCGCGGCCCGTCCTGACTCGGACGAGATTTTGCACCTCGAGAATTCTCAAAGCCTCGCGAACGGTCGCGCGGCTCATCTGTGTTTGCTTGACAAGCTCGCGCTCTGCCGGCAGCGCCGTTCCCTCAGGCAATTCGCCTGACAGGATCCGCTCGCGCAGCTCTCGCGCGAGCACGTCGGAGGCTTTGGGGACATCGACAGGCTTGAGCAATACAGTCGAGCGCGGCGGAGCCGAGTTCGTCGTGCCTGCGTCAGTCATGGTGTGCCCTTCTGGGCTTTGGCATAAAGGTAAGACCGAAGCCTGTGGTTAGTTTATTACCTCAATGCCGAAGATGCACTGACGGGCGTTGACTCATATCGTGTGCGGCCGATCACCCGCGCGCGCAGCGCATGCGGAGCGGGATCCGTTTACAGGGACTAAAACACCATACGAGCGATGAGTTCGGCCACGGCTGCGGGCTTCTCGGAACGATCGAGTTCAACGGTGTGGCGCACGACGAGGTCGACGGTGCCGCCCGCTCGGGCAATGGCATCGATAAGTTCGGATCGAACGCGCACACGTCCTTGTGCGGGCACGGGCGCGAGGAATCGCACTTTGTTGAGGCCGTAGTTAATGCCCATTTTCGCGTTGTCGACGCGGTAGTTGGCCTTGCTCAAGGCCGGAATCAGAGAGAGGGTCAGAAAGCCGTGCGCTATGGTGCCGCCGAAGGGGCTTTCCGAGCGAGCACGGTCCGGGTCGACATGAATCCATTGGTGGTCGCCGGTGACCTCGGCGAACGCGTCGATCCGGTGTTGATCGATGTCTGTCCACTCGCTGACACCGAGTTCGTCGCCGACGGCCGCGACTGCGTCCTCTACGGATGAAATGACTCGCACGGCGAAATCCTCCTGAAGAGTGCTGGGTGCTTACTGAAATGGTGTGCGCGTCGCGCGTCGGCGCCAGCGGCGCACGGCATCGGCTAAACCGTTGACGGTGATCGAACCGGATGCGCCGACGATGATGCCGGTGACAATCAGTAGGAGTCGATCGATTGCGAACCCGATTAGTGCACAGCAGAATCCGGCGAGTGCGATCGTCAATGCGACAGCAAGTCCCGGAAGTGGTTGGCTGTAGTCCTCGAATGCTTCGGTCATCGTGATCTCAGTCCATTACACCGAGCGGGCAGCCTTCGAGGCCGCCGACGCCGCCTGACTGCGTTCGCGAGCTGTCGCCCAGTCAGTCTCGGTCATCGAGGTCAGACCGGCAAATGTGTTGGGCCCGGCTAGTCGTTGCCCGCCGTCCATCGCGATCGTCTCCCCGGTTAGGTACTCGCACGCATCGGAGAATGCAAAGATCGTCAGGTTGGCGAGTTCGTCGATGGTTCCCGGGCGACCCAGTGGGATCTGGTCAGTTTGAGTGGCTCCCACCGAACTCTTATCGGTGGGATTCAACATCTCCCACGCGTATTCGGTTGGAATGGGGCCAGGCGCAAGCGCATTGAGCCTGATGTTGTGCGGGCCCCATTCGACTGCCAACGACATCGTCATCGCGTGTACCGCGGCCTTGGCCATCGCCGAGGGCACGACGAATGCCGAACCGCTCCAGACCCACGTCGTCAGATTCGACAACACAGTTCCCGGCAGTCCCTCGTCGATCCAACGTTTGCCCACTGCCAAGGTCGTGTGAAACGAGCCGCTCATCACCGTGGAGACCACCGCCTCGAACGCTCGGGGGCTCAAGCTGGTCGTCGGCGCGATGAAATTCGCAGCCGCATTGTTGAGCACGCCGGTCAGCGGGCCATGGCGATCCCATATGTCGCCAACAGCCACGGCGACCTGATCGAAGTCTCGAACATTGACCGCCTGGTAGTGGGCACTACCCGGATGACCATCGGAGATCTCGGCAGCCGCATCGGCCAGGACAGACTCCCGTCGACCCCACAGATGAACCTGCGCACCGTGGGCGACGAGGCGGGCCGCGACTCCGCGGCCCAGCCCCGTTCCGCCGCCTGTGATGACGATGCGCTTACCCGACAAAATTGCCGGATCAAATATTCGCGCCACGGATCCCAGCTCTCCCAACGTCTTCGGCAGCCTGCACTGTGCAGACCGAACGGCTCAGTTGCCGCGGTAGGCGGCGAATTCCGGCACCCGCTTCTCGTTGAACGCGGTGATGCCTTCTTGCGCTTCCGGGGTCTCGCCGAACATCTTTAGCGTCGAGTACGCCATCTGGCCGACTGAGGCGAACTGTTCGGTATCGGTGTTGAACGACTGCTTGAGGACCTTCAACGAGGTCGGCGACAGCATCAGGATCTCATCGGCCCACGCACGGACCTCGGCCTTGAGTTCGTCGGCGGGCACAACCTTATTGACCAGACCCCACCGCTCGGCCTGCTCCGCCGAATACCGCCGGCACAAGAACCAGATCTCGCGAGCGCGCTTCTCGCCGACCACTCGGGCCAGGAAGCCCGTACCGAATCCGGCGTCGAAGGACCCGACCCGGGGACCATTCTGACCGAACACCGCTGTGTCCGCCGCAATCGTCAGATCGCACAGCACGTGCAGCACGTGACCGCCACCGATGGCGAATCCATTAACTGCCGCAATCACCGGCTTCGGAACGTCACGAATGACCCGATGCAAGGTGTCGACCTCGAACAGTCCCGTTTCCGACGGTCCGTAATCACCGGTTTCGGCGCGCTGCTTCTGGTCGCCACCGGTACAGAACGCCTTCTCCCCCGCCCCGGTCAGACAGATCACGCCGACTTCCGGACTGCCCCAGGCCATTTTGAAAGCGCGGATCAGCTCGTCAAGGGTGCGGGCACGGAACGCGTTGTACCGCTCTGGACGGTTGATCGTGATCCAGGCGAGGCCATTGTCGACCTCGTAAGTGATGTCAGTGAACTCAGTCATCGGTTGCCTCTCCTTGTTGAAAGCCACGGGGCGACAGTCGCCTGTATTTGGTCTTACCATTCTACCAAAACCTGATCGCCGGGGGAAATCTGATCCCCGCCTTAGATCGTGACGATATTTCGACGTATTCGGGCCAGTTCAGCGACAGAGGACTGCACGTCGTCCAACTCGGCGACGAGCGTGACCCGCGCGATCGCGACCTCGTCGGTGCGTGCTTGAGCGTCGAGCAACCCGCGGTGACGGGCCATCTTCAGCGCAGTCGCAAACATGTCCCCCGATACCGACTCTTCGGTGATGCGATGCTGCAGCGACCACTGCCGGCCCAGTCGCAGGCACCGCTCAAGGAACTCCTGCTCGTCGATGTCGCAGCGCGTGCCGAGCAGAACCAACTCCTCGGCAACCACGCGGTAGGCGTCGATGAACGGACGAAGGACCAGATGCGCGACCAACAAGTCGCTTTCGTTGAGGGTCCGTTCAGCCTCATCGATATCGACGGGCAGGTCCGGATCGTGGTACCGGCCGGTCATGGTCGCGAACTCGGTCCAGAGTTCGTCGGCGAACTCGGCTCGGGCGGCAAAGAAGAAGTCAAATTTCAAGAGCTCGCGGACTGCCAGGGCTCGTTCCCACCCGGTGCGCTTGGTGGCACCCTCGGTGCGAACAATCGCCAACAGTGCCAACTCGGCGATAGCCCGCATTACGAGAACGTGCAGGGCGCTGTTGCGATAGACCGCTGCGATCAGATGCTGATCTGTACCGATTCCCCATACGGTGACAGGCCCCTCTGAAAAGCACGTCAACACGCCCGAACCGACGAGGGCGTGCAATGTCTGCGACACAGTGGCGCGCTCCGTCAGATCGGCACCACCCGCCACAGGCCATTCCCGGCCACGTAAGTATCGGGCCAACGGCGCCACCGTCGCGCAGACTTCATCGAGAGTGAGCGCTCGGTCCTCGCCGAGCATCGCAACACAAACGGCCGCGGTGGCCGTCACCGGTGTCGCCTGATTGAGCCGGTGGCAGATTTCCAGAGCGATCCGTTCGACAATCTGTCGATCGTTGAGGTCCTCGTCGCGCAACTCAGCCATACGCTGGTAGAGCCCGACTGGGGACCCGAAATTGATGTAGATGCGCCCCAGGCGGTGCCGGAGTCCTCGCGCGTAGCTGAGCAGCCAGCGGGCATTCTCGGGCTTCTTCGGCAGTCCACGCGACTCGGCAGTCATCAACTTCACTTCGTGTAAGGGCAACTGATCGAAAAGTATCGACACTGGAATAGCGAGCGTTCGATCCGAGCCCACCGACTCGACGGCGTCGGTCACATATCTCAGCAACCCGTAGCGCGGCGGCCGCAACTTGCCCGTGCGTGTGCGGCCGCCCTCGATCGACCAGACCAGGTTGCGTCCGCTAGTGACCATGTGACCGACCAATGCACGCAAGGCCAATCGATAGACCGGTGCGCCCCCAGTCGAGCGCTGCACTGGTATGAAGCCGTTTCGACGCGCGAAATTTCCCAGGGGAAAGAAGTTGAGATTCGCGCCCGCCAGCCCGAATGTCGGGGAGATCCCGCCCCGGGTCAGGCTCGGCGGAAACGAGAACTGATCCAGATATGAGCGGTGCGAGATCAGGAAGATCAGGGCGTGGTCGCGGTCGAGTTCGCGCAGCCGGGCCAGATCAGCGTCATCGATCACGATCTGAAATCCACGCACCATCCACGCCGACCAGAGCTGCCAGGCTCGTACCACCGCCGGCAGATGGGTTGCGGCCATCTCGCGTACGTGGGCGGCGGCTTCGGCACGGATGTCGACCACATCGCGGCCCAGTTGAGACGCCAGTTGCGCTGTGGCAGCGAGATAACCGCTGGACTGCAGTACAGCGTGGGTGTCGTCCTCGGAATGTGCGCCGGTGAACCCGTTCGTGCGCAGCCGCACCAACTGACCCACCAGCCACGTCATTTCTGCACCGCCACCGAAGTGTTGGCGACCGCGTCCGACCAACGCTTGCCGGCGTCGACGCCGGGCCAATCGTCGAGAGTGTCGACGTAGAGCTGGCGCATGCGCGGCACCCAGCCGTCAAGATCGGCTTTCGTCCAGCCCGCGGTTGGAACCGGTTCGTGGACAACGACTTCGATGGTGCCTTCCTGGGCCACTTTGGCGTTGCGCCACATGATTTCACCCGCATTGCGGATAACGATCGGGACGATAGGAGCTCCGGCGTCACGCGCGAGGTGGAAGCCGCCCTTTTTGAAAGGACCGATCTTCGGACTCAACGACCGGGTGCCTTCCGGCGAGAGGGCGATGGAAATACCTTTGCGCAGCCGATCTACCGCGGGCTGCATCGCCGAGATCGCCGTCGAGGTATCCGAGCGGTCCACGAAAGCGACATCGGCCAGTGACAGAAGCTGTCCCAGAAGCGGTACCTGCTTGACCTCAGCTTTGGCCACGACGGTGAACCCGCGTTTCACGACCCGCGAGGTGACCAACGCGTCGATGAGTGTGCTTTGGTGATTGATGAAGAACACAGCGGGTCGCTGTGTTGCGTTCTGTTCACCAGTTACGTCGATGCCGATGTTGCCCAGTTGGCCGCCGACGCGACCGAAAAGCGATGTGGCAAGGTCCATCCCACCGCGGCGGTCCCATGTGAGGGCCCCGGCTAACACGCCGGCTCCCACCGCCGCTCCGAAACCGCCGTACAGGGCTGATGTGCGAGCCCACGCCATCGGGTTCAACCTGCTGCGCTTGGTTCGGAAATACAGCACCCCCCAGCCTCGCTCAGCAGCGCAAGCGGCCAGAGCGGGCGCAGGGTTCACCGGGTGCGCCGTACCGACGGCGGAAAGCAACGCTACGTCTTCGTCGCCATTGGCGTAGCCGAAGCTTGCCTTCATCGGGATCCGGTGACGGCGCGCAAATTCCTTGACCGCGGCGGCCTTGCCGTCGCCCCACAGTGTCCGCCCGGCGAGTTCCCCGGTGAGCACACCGCCTTCGGTTTCAAGCTCGGTACACAAGACATGCTCAATGCCCAGTTCGCGGGCCATGGGCTGCGCCTGCATGCGGGTCGCCGAGGTCGCGATGACCACGGTGTGGCCGCAGTTCTGGTGCGCCCTCACCAGCCGCCAGGCTCCGTAGAACAGTGCGCCGGCGATGTCTTCGGTGAATAGTTGCTGGCCGAGTTCCATTAACTCGTCTTCGGTGCGGCCGACCCACCCGCGGATGCCCTGCCGTAGTAGATCTTCGAACGCAGCTTCGTCGAGTGGTCCACCCATCGCCGCACGCAGCGTGCGCACAACTTCATCTGGTCCGAGCTCGAAATTACGAAC
>NZ_JBYCLA010000501.1:0-9037 GCF_057473665.1 Mycobacterium sp. TH-M25 | reverse complement strand
GCCCGCCAGCCCGTAGGTGGAGTTGTTCGCCATCTCCACGGCGCCGTCGTCACCACCGTCGTACGGGGTGATCGTGATGACGGGACCGAAGATCTCCTCCTGGAAGACCCGGTGCTCGGGTGCGACGTCGGCGAGAACTGTCGGCGCAACGAAGTAGCCGCGGTCCAGCCCCTCGGGCTTGCCGCCGCCCACGGTCACCCGGGCGCCCTGTTCCTTGGCGACCCGGATGTAGTCCATCACCCGGTCGCGCTGTTTGGCCGACACCAACGGACCGCAGAAGTTGGCCGGATCGCTCGGGTCGCCGATGGTGACCCCGGCAAAGGCCGCGGTGGCCAGTTCGACGGCCTGGTCATAATGCGATCTGGGCACCAACATCCGGGTGGTCAGCGCGCAGCCCTGGCCCGAGTGCATCAGCGCGCCGATACATCCTGGGACGGTCTCGGCCAGATTGGCGTCGTCGAGCAGCAGATAGGCCGACTTGCCACCGAGTTCCATCAGGTTGCGCTTCATGGTCGCCGCGGTCAGCCGACCGATCAGTTCACCGACCGCGGTCGAGCCGGTGAAGGAGATCATGTCGACCCGCGGATCGGTCAGCAGGCGCTGGGCGATGTCGTTGTCCGACGCGGGCACGATGTTCACCACACCGGCCGGGATGTCGGTCTTTTCGGCGATGATGCGGCCCCAGCGCAGCGCGCTCCAGGGTGTTTCCATCGCCGGTTTGAGCACCATCGTGTTGCCGGTGGCCAGGATCTGGCCGACCTTGTTGCTGATGATCTCGACGGGGAAGTTCCACGGCGTGATGGCGCCGACCACACCCATCGGCTCCTTGACCACGACGCGGTTGTAGGGCACGCCCATCAGGGCGGCCTCCTCGAGCTGGCGCTCCCAGGGGAAGTCGGAGATGTACTGCGCGGGCCAGCGGATCGCCTCGGCCAACGGCCAGTCCAACTGCGCGATATAGGTCATGCCCCGCGGAGCGCCGGCCTCGGCCACCAACTCCGCGCGCATGTCCTCCTTTTCCTGCTGCAACGCCTCGTGCAGCTGCATCAGGCAGTGCTGCCGGAACGCGCGGTCGGTGGACCAGGTCGTGGTGTCGAAGGCCCGACGGGCCGCTGCGATCGCCTCGTCCATGTCCTGGGCGCTGGCGTCTGTTGCCACGCCCAACAGCTCTTCGGTCGCGGGATTGAGGTTGTCGACGGTGTGGCCCGTCGCGGATTCGCGCAGGCGACCATCGATATACAGGCGCGATTCGGGGTTGAACTGGACGGTGGTTGCGGCGACTGGCGAAGCCGTCATCAGAGCTTCCTCTCGCTGGACTGTCGGCGTGGTTTATTGTACTCATTTATAGATAATTGTTTAGCGGATTAGCCGACGGGTTGTCCGCGACGTCACGAAGGGGGTCCCGGTTGACCGCCCCTGCCGATGCCGCCAGCCGTCACCGTGACTACAGGTCGTACGTTCCGCTTCGCGCCTCGTGGCGCTTCGGTGCGCGGTTGTCAGCGCAGGCCGCCAAGGCTGCGGCCGGACAGGCGCACCGCGCCGTCAACGACGCGGCGCTGCAGGTGTGCGGCGCGATCGCCCTGTCCGCCGAGCACGATCTGAACCGTTATACCGCGCGAGGGTTCCAGGTTGACGCGCTGTGCGAATCCCACCTTCAGCTGGAAGCCCTGCTCGACGAGCGACTATTCGAGATGCATCCCCCGACCCGCCCCTTGCCTGCGCTCGTCGCCTGCAGCTGAGGAAGGAAAACCACATGCGCCGCAATATTTTCGACGACGTCCACAACGAATTTCGCGCCACCGCACGCGCGTTCTTCGAACGTGAATGCGCGCCCTACAGCGAGAAGTGGGAACGCGAAGGCAAGGTCAGCCGCGAGGCATGGCGCGCCGCCGGTGAGCATGGCTTGATCGGCTGGGCGCTGCCGGAGCGCTTCGGCGGCATGGGACTCACCGATTACCGTTTCAACCAGATTCTCTCTGAGGAGATGATGGCCACCGGTTCGGTGGGCATCGGTCTGGGCGTGCAAAACGACATCCTGGTGCCGTATCTCGACGACCTCACGACAAAGGAGCAGAAAGAGCGCTGGCTGCCCAAGTTCATCTCCGGTGAGTACATCGGCTCGATCGCAATGTCGGAGCCGGCCGCCGGTTCCGACCTGGCGGGCATCAAGACCACCGCGACGGATGCCGGCGACCACTGGGTGGTCAACGGCCAGAAGACGTTCATCAGCAACGGGCTGCTGTCCAAGCTCGTGCTGACCGCCGTCAAGACCGAGCCGTCGGCCGGCCGCAAAGGCATCAGTCTGCTGATGATCGAGGACGGCATGGAGGGCTTCACCCGCGGCCGCAAGCTCGACAAGATCGGCCAATGGTCCGCCGACACCGCCGAGCTGTTCTTCGACAACGTCCGGGTCCCCAAGGAGAACCTCGTCGGCGAGCTCAACCGCGGCTTCTACCACCTCCTTTCGCACCTCCCGAGCGAGCGGCTGGGCATCGCCTGCTACGGCCTGCCGATGGCCCGGCGCGCGTTGGAGCTGACGAAGAACTACGCACTCGAGCGCACCGCGTTCGGTCAGCCCGTCGGCAAGTTCCAGGTGAACCGCCACTTTTTGGCCGAGATGCAGACCAAGCTGGACGCCGCGCAAACCTACCTCGACCAGTGTGTCCTGGCGCTGAACGAGGGCCAACTGACGGCCGAGGACGCCGCAGGCCTGAAGTGGTGGACCACCGAGGTGCAGTGGGAGATCATCGACCGTTGCCTGCAATTGCACGGGGGCTACGGCTACATCAACGAATACGAGGTGGCCCGGCTGTGGCGCGATTCCCGGGTGCAGCGCCTCTACGGCGGAACCACCGAGATCATGAAGGATCTGATGGGCCGGTCGATGGGCTACTGACGCTGGTCAGGTTCCGCACTGGCCGACACCCGCTCGGGCTGCGGCGAGTCGGTTGATCTGCACTGACAGTTAGTTGATTCAGCGAGGCGGAGGCGATTATGGAGGTCACCAATCTTCGGGAACCGAAGATGGCCGATCGCGTGGCCACCGTGCTGCGCAGAATGTTCATCCGCGGTGAGATCAGCGAGGGCTCGATGTTGCCCCCGGAATCGGAGCTGATGGAGCGGTTCGGGGTGTCGCGCCCGACGCTGCGCGAGGCGTTTCGGGTGCTGGAGTCCGAGTCCTTGATCGAGGTGCAGCGTGGCGTGCGTGGCGGCGCGCGGGTGACGCGTCCACGGCGCGAGACGCTGGCCCGATACGCCGGGCTGATCTTGGAGTACGAGGGCGTGACGTTGAAAGACGTCTACGATGCCCGGGCCAACCTAGAAACACCCATGGTGGTGGCGTTGGCCAATGGGGCCGACCCCGACGCCATCGCCGAGCTCGAGCGGATCGTCGAACACGAATCCCGACTGCAGCCCGGTATCGAGTCGATCGACAAGATGACCGACTTCCACGCCGCTATTGCGCGCTTGTCGGGTAACAAGACGCAGCAGATCGTCAGCGCCATGCTGCATCACATCATCGAAAAGGCCAACCGCTCGTTGCAGCCGACCGAGGGCGCAGCCGCAGAGCAGGCGCTGCGCCGTTCGGCCACGACGCATCGCATGGTCCTGGAACTGATCAAGTCCGGCGACGCGGACAAGGCGGGTGAGCTCTGGCAACGCCATCTGATGAAGGCAGAGGAGTTTCTGTTCGCCGGATCCAAGTTGTCAACCGTCGTCGACCTTCTCGAATGAACCGCATAACCGAGGAGGAGGTTCAGCGCGACATCGAGACACCGGACAGCATCCGGGTGCGGTTTGGAGTCGAATTCCTCGAGGCCAATCTCGCCGATGCGGCTATCGCGATGTCGATGCCGATAGCGGGCCTGCGCAACCCCTTTACCGGCGCGCCGGCGGTGGGTCTGCTGGCCATTCTCGTCGACGCCGCCGGCGGCATGTCCACCATTACCGTCGTCGTAGCGATCAGTGGACGGTGACAACGGAACTGACACTGGAGCTCAGCCCAGCCGAGTGGGCCGACGTCGAGAAACCGGTGCTCGCCCGTGCACGCCCGCTGGGCCCCGTCGGCGGCACGACCCTTTCACTGTGCACGCTGAGCTTAGGCGGAACCGTCATCGGCGCCGGCGCGGTTCGTTCGTACTTCATCCCGGCAGAAGGTCGGCGGGTCCAACGTCCCGCGGACTCATACCGGGGGTCGACGCGACAGTTGTCGGATCTGATGGGGGTCGATGTTGACAGCTGCGGCGACGGCACCTCGGTACTGCGGCAGCGTGTCGACCCGGATCTGAACAACGAGATCGGCATCATGCATGGTGGTGTCGCCGCGGCCGGGCTGGAGCTGACCGCATCGGCGGCAATCAACGCCGACCAACCGGGTGATCCGCTGCGAACCGCGTCGTTACGGGTGAACTTCTTGCGCCCGTTCATCGCCGGCCACAATTCTCGGTACGTCGGAACGCCACTGCGCATCGGCCGCACCTCCGCGGTCAGCGATGCCCGGGCGATCGGCGACGATGACAAGGTGGCGATCACCGCGCGGCTGACCGCCTACCGCTGAGCGGCCAGGCAGGTATCGCCTCGGGCGGCTCAGGCCCGGTCGCGGGAAAGGATCGTCACCGCGGAGACGGCTGTCGGACCGCCGATGTTGTGCGCCAACCCGATTCGCGCGCCATCGACCTGATTCTCGGCCTCCCCACGCAACTGGTTGAACAGCTCGTAGCACTGGGCGACCCCGGTAGCGCCCGGCGGGTGGCCCTTGGCCTTCAGTCCCCCGCTGGGGTTGATCGGGATCGCGCCGCCAACGTAGTTCTCACGTCCTTCGACGATCTTGTACGCCTCGAAGCGCTCGGCGAAGCCGAGATCTTCGTAGCTGATCAGTTCGACACCGGTGAAGCAGTCGTGCACCTCGGCGACATCGATGTCGCGAGGCGTGAGACCGGCCATCTTGAGTGCCGCCTTCGCGGCCCGCACCGTCGGGGGAAAGGTGGTCATGTCGTTTTTGTGCTGGTGCATGACCCGGTCCATACCGAGGCCGACACCACGCACCCACACCGGCCTGTCGGTATAGCGGCCGACGACATCCTCGGCGGCCAGGATCACCGCGGCGGCGCCGTCGGACTGGGGGGTGCAGTCATAGAGTCCGAACGGCTCGGCCACGATGGGCGCGGCCAGTGCCTGCTCGACGGTGATTTCGTAGCGCAGCTGGGCTTTGGGGTTGTTCAGCGCGTGGAAGTGGTTCTTGACCGCCACCATAGCCATGTGCTCCCGGGTCGCCGGTGACTCATGCAGATAACGGGTGACGTGCAAGGCGAAGTTGGCCGGTGCGACAAGGCCCAGTGGATAGTCCCAGGCGTTGTCCCGGGTCATGGCGGCCCACTCCCAGAACGTCGCGTTCGTCGCCGTCTCGCGCACTTTGTCGGCGCCGAGCACCAGCACGACGTCGTAGAGGCCGGAGGCGATGGCCAGGGTCCCGTTTCGGATCGCGTCATTGCCAGTCGCACAGGCATTTTCGACACGCGTGACGGGGATGTCGGTGAGATCGAGGGTGTCGGCGAGGATTCCGGACGGGAATCCATCGGTGGTGGACAGCTCCCCGAACCAGGCGGCCTCGATCTCGGACTTTGTGATGCCCTTGTCGACGTGGGCCACCGCTTCGGCATAGGCCATCGGCACGAGGTCTTTAATCCCCGGGCCGAAATGTTCGGCGAACGGGGTCATCCCGGCACCGACAATTGCGACGTTCCTCATACCCGGGCTCCTTGTGCCGTGTGCCGTTCGGTGCGCCCCGGCCAGAAGGCGTACCCGTAGTCGGGGATGCCTGCACGGGTCGCGATCCTGCGCAATACCACCGCGCCCGCTTGCCCGATGGTGGCCTCCCCCGCCGGCACGCCGGTGACCTTGAGCAGGACGCGCACCGGGCTTTCGTCCAGCTGGACCACCGCCAGCGAGTACGGGCTGGGCAGGTCGGGGACCGGAATCCGGATCGTGGTGTGAGTGTAGACGGTGCCGGTACGCGGCAGCGGCTCGAGCCGGTAGTGGTCAGACAGTACGCCGGAATCGTCGACACGGACCCGCGGCGGGAACTGAGGGGCTGCGTCGATTCCGGGACGCTCCTCGAAAACCGCTGCTTCCCAGCGAATTTTCGGCTCGAACGCACGTGCGTAGGCCGGTAGCGAGATCGGGATGCCCACACCGTCTGCCACGCGTGTCTTGGGCAGGTCACGGGCGGGCACCTCGTCGCGGACGATCCGCGGTGGCGTGTCGGCGAGCGTCAGCTCGCTGACGCTGACCGCGGATTGTTCGATGGCGAACAGCAGGCCGGGGGTGCGGTTGTCGATCACGTCGGCCAACAATCGGCTGACCGCGGCGGCCGACACCGTTGCATCGTCGAGTGCGGCGGACGTGTCGAAGCCTCCGCCGAGCTGTCCGGCCTTTGCCCCGGCGACCGCGGCCACGACGGGAGACCCGGTCAGACCCAGGCGTGCGACCGTGGCCCGCACCCCGACCTCGCGCTGCAGCCGGGGATCAAGATATACGTGGCGGGAACCGTCATCGGCGCGGGCCAGCATGGGCAGGCTGCGGGCCTGACGCGCCGCGGCGGCCAGCGTGGTGCCGGCCGGGCCGGTCAGCACCGCCGACGCCCCCGCCGCGGCCTCGTTGTCGTCGGCGGCGATCACCAGTGTGTCGTCCGGGGCGCTGACGAGTTGGTCCAGCAGCGCCGGCGCCCCGCCGAGGACCTCAGCCACCGGGGTGTCGGCCGGCAATGAGAGGCCGGCCAGCAGCACCGCACCGTTGCCGCCCTCCAGCAGCGGGAAGTTGCGCGACACCATGATCACCCGGTGCGCCGATGCGTCGGGATCGGCGGCCCGGCCGGCGGCGACCGCCATGGTCAGCGCATCCTCGTCGGGCCCTTTGACGCGGCGGTCACCGACCTGCCATGGCGGCAGATAGGTGCCGATCGAGACGACATGGGTCATAGTGCCTCGCTTCAATCCGGCGGCGGGGCGGCCGCATCTGGCGCCCCATTAATAAGCTATATAGTTATAGCATTTCAGGACAAGGTTCAACCGGAGCTAGAAGGAGATGCATCGTGGCCGACGGCGGCTTGCGCACCTTGAAGGATCGTGTTGTCGTCATCACCGGGGCGAGCCGGGGTATCGGCCGCGACATCGCAGTCCGCGCGGCTGCCGATGGGGCCAGTGTGGTCTTACTGGCCAAGACGGACACCCCGAATCCCAAGATCGCGGGTACCCTCGCCGAAACCGCCGAGGCGGTGCAGGAGGCGGGCGGTAAGGCGCTGCCCCTGATGTGCGACGTGCGCGACACCGAGGCCGTCGCCGGTGTTGTCGCACAGGCCGCCGAGACCTTCGGCGCCATCGACATCGTGGTGAACAATGCGGGTGCGCTCGATCTGCGTCGCACCCCCGCGCTACCGCTAAAGATGTTCGAGCGTCTGCTCGCGGTAAACGTTGAGGGTCCGTTCGCGGTGGTGCAGGCGGCTTTTCCGCATCTACGAGCCTCGGACAACGCGCACATCGTCAACGTGTCCCCGCCGCTGGACCTGGCGCCAGCATGGGTCGGCGCGCATCTCGGCCACACCGTCGCCAAGTACGCCGAGAGCCTGCTGACCCTGGGCTGGGCCGCGGAATTCGCGTCGATTCCCATTGCCGTCAATTCGTTGTGGCCAGCCACCACCGTCGCCAGCACCGGGATGATGGCGGCGATGGGCGAGGACGTCGTGCGGGCGCAGGCGCGCAGTCCACGCATCATGGCCGACGCGATGCACGCACTGGTAACCCGCCCCGCCGCGAACTGCAGCGGTCACTTCTATACAGACGAAGAGGTGTTGCGCGAGGAGGGTATCGAGGATCTGGCCCAGTACCGTCTCGCCGCACGCGAGGAAGACCTGACCCCTAACTTCTACCTGACGTCCACACCGCGGCCGGCTCTCTAAAGGCCGTGTGCGGCTGTGGCCTCCACGCGGAGCTGCCGGCACGGCAACCTAACCCAATGAAAAGTTCTGTTATCAAGGAGGACTGTTGAACCTACAGCAATTCGACGGCGCGTCGGCCATAGTCAGTGGCGGCGCGGGAGGTTTGGGCGAGGCGACCGTGCGGCGTCTACACAACGACGGCCTGGGCGTGGTGATCGCCGATCTCGCCGACGACAAGGGTAAGGCGCTGGCTGATGAGCTGGGCGACCGCGCCGTTTTCGTCCGCACCGATGTCACCAGCGAGGACAGCATCCTGGCCGCTATCGAGCAGGCCAATCAACTCGGTCAGCTGCGTTACGGGGACGTGGCACACGGTGGTTTTGGAGTCGCGCAACGAATCGTCCAAAGGGATGGCAGCCCAGCGGATTTCGGCGGCTTCACCAAGACGATCGACCTATACCTCAACGGCACCTACAACGTCGCTCGACTGGTCGCCGCCTCGGTCGCAACGGCCGCACCGCGCGAGGACGGAGAGCGCGGCGCGCTGGTGCTGACGGCGTCGATCGCCGGCTACGAAGGCCAGATCGGGCAAACCGCCTACGCCGCGGCCAAGGCCGGTGTCATCGGGCTAACACTGGCCGCGGCCCGTGATCTGGGATCGGTGGGCATCCGGGTCAACACTATCGCCCCGGGAACAATGAAGACGCCGATCATGGAGTCGGTCGGTGAGGAGGCGATCGCCAAGTTCGCATCCAATGTGCCCTTCCCCAGGCGACTCGGAGCCCCCAGCGAGTACGCCGACGCGGCGGTATTCTTGCTCACCAACGGCTATGTCAACGGCGAGGTGCTGCGCCTCGACGGCGCTCAGCGTTTCACACCGAAGTAGACCAGCGGCACACGCAGCCAGATGCGCCGGCCCGATGTCGGCCTACAGACGGCCGGCGACGCGCAGGTCGGGATGCACCCAACTGGGTGACCGCTTCTCCTTGAACGCACGGAACCCTTCCTGCGCTTCCTCACCCGCCAGGCTGGTCTGCATTCCGATGCGGTCGAATAGTCCCAGGTAGTTGTCCAAGCTTGCCTTGATCACGGTGCGCGCCCCCG
>NZ_JBYCLA010000500.1:0-5925 GCF_057473665.1 Mycobacterium sp. TH-M25 | reverse complement strand
AAGAAGTCGAAGCAGGGGACGCGGACGAGTCCTGATCTGTCGTTGAACGACGCGCCCGCCATCGACACCGGTGGCGGGCTCGTTCGTCTGAGGCTCGATATCTCTTACGACGGAACAGAATTCGCCGGCTGGGCCACGCAGGTGGGCCAGCGCACCGTGGCGGGTGTGCTCGAAGAGGCGTTGTCGACGGTGTTTCGCCGCGAGTTGCGACTGCGCGCGGCCGGTCGTACCGACACCGGCGTACACGCCACCGGGCAGGTCGCCCACGTCGACGTTCCCCCCGACGCGCTGCCCAACGTGTATCCGCGCACGCCACGGCCCCATCAGCCTGGGTTCGAGCAGCCCGAGTTCCAGCCGTTGATCCGCCGCCTGGGCCGGCTGTTGCCCGCCGATGTGCGAGTCCGCCGAATCACCCGCGCGCCGGCCGGTTTCGACGCGCGGTTCTCCGCGCTGCGTCGTCACTACGTCTATCGGATCTGCACCGCCGACTACGGGGTGGATCCGCTTCAGGCCCACTTCATCACCAGTTGGCCGCGCCCGCTCGACGTCGAGGCGATGGCCGCTGCCGCGCAAAAGCTGTTGGGCCTCAATGACTTCGCCGCGTTCTGCCGCCACCGCGACGGCGCGACGACCATCCGCGACCTGCAGCGCTTCGACTGGGTGCGCGACGGCGACCTGATTACCGCCCACGTCACCGCCGATGCCTTCTGCTGGTCGATGGTGCGGTCGCTGGTCGGCGCGGTGCTGGCCGTCGGCGAACACCGCCGCACCGCCACGTGGTGCGCCCAATTGCTTTCCGAAACAAGGCGTTCCAGTGACTATGCCGCCGCACCGGCGCGGGGTCTGACGTTGGTCGGCGTGGACTACCCAGCTGACGGCGAGTTGGCGGCCCGGACGTTGATCACCCGCGACCTACGGACCCGGGACTGAGTTACAGCTTGCCGGCCACGAAGTCGGCCGCTTGATTGACCAGGCCGTCCTGGATGTAGCCACCGGCCATGTGTTGGTTCCAGTTGTCCGACCAGGTGTGCGGGTCGGCTGGATTGCAGATGGGGTCGGCGCCGTGGCACAAGTCGATGGTCCGGTCGTGGTAGACCGGGTTGAAGTTGGTGATCGGTCCGACCCATTGGGTGCCGTTGCCGAACAGGGCGACTGCGGCGATGTGCTGGTCGGCGCCGGGCGGAAGCGGATTGTTGAAGCCGAACATCGCTCCCGGAGCCGCTATCACGACATCGGTGACTGCCGCGCCAAGGGAGTAGCCGCCCAACACGATGCGGGTGTCCGGGCAGCTGTCGATCGTCGATTGGACGTGTGCGCTCATGTCATTGGCGCCGACGGCGACTTCAGTATCGGCGGGGTAGCGAACCGCGTAGAGGCCGATGCTTTTGTTGACCTTGGACCGCAGCGCGCTGACGAATGCGTTGCCCAGGACTCCGGCACCCGCTGGTTCCTGGCGTCCCCGGGCAAACACCACCTCGGCGTCGGGGCAAGCGGCGGATGCGGACGTGATCGTCGCGGGCGCCAGCATCAAGCCTGCGACCAGCAATACGGTCGGAATCAGCCCGCGCAGTTTCATTGCGGCAGTTTCATAGCGACGTGAAGCCCCGAGCGGTCAGTGGAAGGCCACCGGTCGGGTCTGGTCGACCACGGTCGGGGCCGGGCCACCGGGAACCGGGCCCGGCGGCGGACCCTGGCCGGGTTCGGGCGGGGCGGGGCTGAACGGCGCGGGCGCACCGGCTCCGGGCGGGACGCCGACTGGTACTTCAGGTCCGGTCTGGGGCGCCACCGCCAACAGTCGGGTCTGCACGAAGCTGGCGGCCTGGTTGGTGTAGACGGGCACGTAGCCGTCGGTGTGGCCCTTCCACTCGTTGCCTTGGCCGGCGTGGCAGATCGGATCCTCGGGGTTGCAGTAGTCGACGGCCTTGGCGCCGAACAGCGCGCTCTGGGCCGCGATCGACCCGCCGCTGCGGTCGGCCGGGTTTCCGAAGGTGGTGACTGCGATGACGTGGCTGGCATATTGCGACGGCAGTGCATCGCCCCAGCCGACGCCGCCGATCTGCGTGCCGGTGACGATGTCGACCACCGATGCGCCTTGGGAGTACCCGCCGAGCACCTGCGGCGTGGCCGGGCACTTGTCGGCGACCTCCTTGATGTGCTTGATCGCGTCCTTGGCGCCGTCGTTGCCGTGGATCTGCAACAGGGTGGCCCGGTAGTTGACCGGGTAGGCGTCGATGTTCTCGCCGGTTTTCTGCCGCAGTGCATCGACGAAAGCCTGACCGACGCTGCCCAGACCCGCAGGTTCGTCGGTGCCGCGGGCGAATGTCACCGAAACATCGGGGCAGTTGTCGGCCTTGGCCGACGGGGTGGCGCCGGGGGCGACGAGCAGCGAGCCAGCACCCAGCATCGCGGCCGCTGTCAGGCTCACCCGGCGTGACCAGGATCGACGCGACGCGACGCGACTCATGCAGTCAATGCTCACCAGATGATCTTACGGACATTCCGGTCCGCGGTCACCTCGATGATGTCCGGGCCCGCGGTTGTGGATTGCGGACGGGCCGCCGGGTGGCAAGTGCCTATCGTGGCGTGCGATGGCGTGGCATCCGACGACGAGGCTGGAGATCAGCGGCCACCGGTTTCTGCGGCGACGAATCGAGTGCGCGCTGCTCGGCATCGACGTGCGGGCGGTGAACGAGTCGATCCGTGCGTCGGCGCTGGCGTTGACGGTTGGCCTGGTGTTCGCGATTGTCGTGCTGGCCGCGTGCCTGGTGCTCGCCCTGCTCCGTCCCCAACCGGGGGCGGATAACGCGCCCATCGTGATGGAGCGGCAGTCGGGAGCGCTCTACGTCCGGGTGGGTGACACCCTGCACCCGGTGCCGAACTTGGCCTCGGCCAGATTGATCATGAAAACCGATGCAGCCCCGCAGCCAGTGGACGCGTCAGCTTTAGCGCGCGACAAACTGGGTCCGCTATTGGGTATCCCCGGCGCCCCGCAGTTTCTCGGAAAGCCACTTGACGTGGCCGAATTGCAGTGGACCGTCTGCGACAGCAGTGGCCGCACGACGGTCGTCGTCGGCGGGAAACCGCCGGCTGATGGTCTCGACGGTGACCGGGCCCTGCTGGTTACGCCGGCCACGGGCGGCTCCACATACCTCTTGTTCGAGGGTCGACGGGCTGTGGTGAATCCGGACGACGCTGCGGTCGCGCGTGCGCTGGGGCTCGATGGCCGACCGCCGCTGCGGGTTTCGTCGACACTGCTGAACCTCATCCCCGAGACACCCCCGATTGCGGCGCCTCGAATTCCTGATGTCGGGAAACCAGGCCCCGACTCGCTGCCCGGTTTCCGGGTCGGCAGCGTGCTGCGGGTCGCCCGCAGCGGCCGCGACGAGTACTACGTGGTGTTGACCGACGGTGTCCAACGGGTGGGGGAACTCGCCGCCGAGCTTGTGCGATTCTCCGAGCCGCAAGGGACTCACACGGCGATCTCGGTCGCACCCGACGCCCTTCGCGCAACCAAATCAGTGCACCGTCTGCCGGTGGCCGACTTTCCCGACCGCGCCTCGACGCAATCGGTTGCGCCCGGTGCGATGGTCTGCGCCAGCTGGACACCTGCTGCGTCGGGAAGCGTCAAGACCTCGTTTTCGCTTGGCGGCCTGCCCGTTCCGGTTGGCCGCGCGCCGGTCGCGTTGGCGCAGGCCGATGGTGGCGGACCCGCCGTCGACGCGGTCTACCTGCCGCCGGGGCGGGTGGCCTATGTCCGAGCGACCAGTCTCTCCGGTGAGAATGCTCGGGCCGGCACCCGCGTCCTGATCTCCGATACCGGCGTCCGCTTCACCGTGCACGATGACGATGCGGCCAAGGACCTGGGCCTGCCGCTCACCACGGTCGCCGCACCGTGGCCGGTGCTGGCCACGCTGCCAGCTGGGCCGGATCTGAGCCGAGCCGATGCCTCAGTCGCACAGGATGTTCCCGCTGTCGTGCGAGGCGCCGGCACGCCGTAATCGGGTGCGCAGCATGCTTGCGGCCAGCATCGCCGCCACTACGCCGCCGCAGACCCCGGTCCCGACCGACGCCGCGTGCCAAGCCCGGCCATCCGGCGGTGTGGGGCGCGCGGGTGCGGCGACGGGCGCCGGCGTTCGGGGCGCCGACGCGATCGGCGCCATCGGGGAGTCGGTGCTCACCGCGGCGAGGAAGTCCACTCTGCCGGCGCCGATTCGGTTGTTCCATCCGCCGGGCGGATGGTGCGCGGTGGCTTTGATGCGTTGCATCACCCGACGAGCGCTCCCCGTCGGGAAACGACTGCGAATCAATGCTGCCAAGCCGCTGACTACCGGCGCGGCATAACTCGTCCCTGAAAGCGGTGTCGAACCGTCCTTTCCGGCCATCGCATTCGCCAGTCCCGCACCTGACGGGTTCACGGACAACACACCTTCTCCGGGTGCGGCGACATCGAGCCACGGCCCGGCCAGGGTGAAGGAGGACGGCTCGCCGTGCGCGTTCACCGAACCAACGGTCAACACGTAGTCGTCATACCAAGCCGGGCTGACGATCGTCGCCGGTTCGGATTGCTGTGCAGGGCAGTGCCCACTTGCCGGTATTGCCCGCCGCCGCCACCACCACGACGTTCTTGCTGTCGACGGCGTAGGCCAGCGCAGCGCCCAGCGGACGATCGTCGAGAGTCGAGTCGCTGCGTGCGCAGGCCACCGCAGAAATGTTGATCACTGTGGCGCCCAGGTCAGCGGCATTGCGCACGGCCCGCGCCATCGTGTCCACGTCCCCGAACCCAGGGTGTGTCGGGTCCGATGCGGTCCCGAACTTCGTGCTGGACTGCCGGATGCCGATGAGTTCGGCACCGGGAGCGACGCCGCTGAAAGCATCGGTATGTTTGGGATCGGCTGTGGCACCTATGATCCCGGCAACGACGGTTCCATGACCATCACAGTCCTGGTTTCCGTCACCGGTGGAAACATAGTCCCCGCCCGCGGCCAGGTGCGGCAGGCGTGGGTGTGGTGCGACTCCGGTGTCGATGACCGCGACGCGCTGGCCCGAACCGGTGGTTAATTTCCAAACTTGCGGTAGATCAAGCCCAGCGAGCTGGGATACGTCAGCATCGGGAATCGTCGACAACACCGCGCAGATCTCGCGCTGGACGGTCGGATGTGGTGGGCGAGCGGGTGCCGGCGGCGGCAGCCTACTGAGGTCAATCGGTGGCGGCGATATCGCGTTGGCCAGCGGTGTGGAGTACCACGGCAGAATGGCGACAGCTGCTGTCGTCGAGCATCGCAGCAACCTCAATCGAGCTGGTATCAAGGCAGATTCAGACTGCGCACCGCGCCGTAGAAGCCGCAGAGCCAGAACGCGAGCGGGGCAATCGCGGCGAGGGCGAAATACTGCATCAGTTCGACGCTTCGCCGTGCGGTTGGAATGGCTGCCGTTGATCCACTGGTGAAGCCGAGGTAGAGCGCAAACATGCTGAGCGTCAACGACAGTGCCGCAATGTGCGGCGCATACTGGGGGTACCCGCGGGTGGCGGCCACCAAGACACTGCAGAGCGTAGCCGCGCCGCACGCGATTGTCGGCAATGATCGGCCGAGATCCTGATGCGCACGTGCACGCAGCAGCAGGGCGGCGCCGACCATGGTGGCGAAGCCGATCCCGGACAGTGAGGTCTCGCCCGCCAGGCCGACGGCGCCCAGGGCGGCGGAGGCAGAGAAAGCTGTGATCAGGCTGTCGAGCCAGGTGTGTGCGCGGATCGCACGTGCGTGGGCGTCGTCGGTACTTTCGGCGGGCAGAGGTGACAACCGGGCGAGCATGACCGACAGCGGCGCAGCCGCTTCGATCAGAGCCAGCGAGACTGTCGCCAGGCCGGCACCGATGGCCGGCAGCGGTGCGGCGACGACTGCGCGCACCGCGGCCGCGGCCGCGCAC
>NZ_JBYCLA010000499.1:0-8104 GCF_057473665.1 Mycobacterium sp. TH-M25 | reverse complement strand
GTCGGGCGGTATCACGGTGCACGCGCCGGCACCGGCATCCTGGACTGCTGGTTGATCAACGAGGGCGATCATGCCGACATCGACGGCATCGCGGTGCGATCGGTGCCCCTGCTGATGACCGATCCGCAGGCCACAGCCGAGATGGTCAGCGCAGGACTCGATCTCGCGGGTGTGGCAGCGTGAGCAAACCTGACGAGCACGGCACCGGGTCGCCGGTCGAAATCCTACCCGTGACTGGGCTCCCCGAGTTCCGGCCCGGCGACGACCTCGCCGCCGCCCTGGCCGCTGCGGCGCCCTGGCTGCGTGATGGCGACGTGTTAGTGGTGACCAGCAAGGTATTGTCCAAATGCGAGGGCCGGCTGGTGCCCGCGCCCGCAGATCCCGAAGAGCGAGACACGTTGCGGCGCGCGCTCGTCGAAGCGGAATCGGTGCGCGTTCTGGCCCGCAAGGGCCGCACGCTGATCACCGAGAACGGCCTGGGCGTGGTGCAGGCCGCGTCCGGCGTGGACGGCTCCAACATCGGCACCGACGAATTGGCGTTGCTACCCACCGACCCCGACGGCAGCGCCGCGTCGCTGCGAGCCAGCCTGCGCGAAAGCTTGGGCGTCACAGTGGGCGTCGTCATCACCGACACGATGGGCCGGGCCTGGCGTAACGGTCAGACCGATGCCGCCGTCGGCGCGGCCGGCGTCGCGGTGCTGCACGGCTACGCCGGTGCGGTCGACCGGCACGGCAACGAATTGGTGGTCACCGAGATCGCGGTCGCCGACGAGATCGCCGCTGCCGCCGACCTGGTCAAGGGCAAACTGACCGCAATCCCGGTCGCCGTGGTGCGCGGGCTTTCCGCGCGCATAGTTACCGAAACTGACTTCACTGCAAGACATCTCGTGCGCGCCGGCACCGATGACCTGTTCTGGCTGGGCACCGCGGAAGCCCTCGAGCTGGGCCGCAGTCAAGCCCAGCTGATGCGCCGGTCGGTGCGGCAGTTCGGCGCCGAGCCGGTGCCGTCACAGCTCGTCGAAGACGCGATCGCCGAAGCCTTGACCGCGCCCGCGCCGCATCACACCCGCCCGGTCCGATTCGTATGGCTGCAGACCCGAACCGTCCGCGACCGTCTGCTCGAGCGGATGCAGGACAAGTGGCGGGCCGACCTGGCCGGTGATGGCAGACCCGCCGACGCGGTCGAACGCCGGATCGCGCGCGGTCAGATCCTCTACGACGCACCAGAAGTCGTGATCCCGTTCCTGGTGCCCGACGGTATGCACAGCTATCCCGACGCCGCCCGCACGGACGCCGAGCAAACCATGTTCACCGTCGCGGTCGGCGCCGCAGTGCAGGCGCTGCTGGTGGCGTTGGCGGTGCGCGGCGTGGGCAGCTGCTGGATCGGCTCGACGATCTTCGCCGCAGACCTGGTTCGCGCCGAGCTGGAACTTCCCGACGACTGGGAACCGTTGGGCGCCATCGCCATCGGCTACCCGAACGAGCCCATCGAGGCGCGCGACCCAGTGCCGGCCGCCGATCTGCTGGTACGTAAGTGAGCCTGCGAGCGTCGGCCGTCGCGCTGCTGAGCGACTGGCAGCCACCCGACCATTCACAGGATTCGTTGCGTAACGCAGTGCTGGCGTTCCTGCACGCCCGCGCGGACGCCTGTCGGCGGGAATGCATCCCGGGGCACATCACCGCCTCGGCGTTGGTGCTCGACGACACCGGGGAGCAGGTCTTGCTGACGTTGCATCCGCGACTGGGCCGATGGGTGCAGTTAGGCGGGCACTGCGAGGATTCCGACGCCGACATCCTCGGCGCGGCACTGCGCGAGGCCACCGAGGAATCGGGCGTCGACGGCTTGCGGATCTCCCCCGAACTGGCGGCGATCAACGTGCACGCGCTGACCTGTTCGCTGGGCGTGCCGACCCGCCACCTCGATCTGCAGTTCCTGGCGCACGCGCCGGCGGATGCCCAGATCGCGGTCAGCGAGGAGTCGGTCGACCTCCGGTGGTGGCCGATCGACCGGTTGCCAGACGGGACCGACGAGGCGTTGGCCTACTTGGTCCGGCGGGCCGTTCGAGCGTGAAGCCGACGGCCTAGACGTCGCTGGAGTATCGGATTCCGCCGTCGGGAATGCTGACGCCGGGCCACACCCGCGCACCGCGCAACAACTCGCAGCGCGCGCCGATGTCGGCGCCGTCGCCGATCACACCGTCGCGGATCAGCGCCCGCGGGCCGATCCGGGCGCCGAACCCGATGATCGAGCGTTCGATCACGCTGCCCGCTTCGATGCGCACGCCGTCGAAGATGACTGCGCCGTCCAGCCTTGCGCCGGGCCCGATTTCGGCGCCGCGACCGACCACCGTGCCGCCGATGAGCAGCGCCCCAGGCGAGACCGCGGCACCGTCGTGCACCAGGTATTCGCCGCGGTGCCCGCCCAGTGCCGGCGACGGCGCGATGCCGCGCACCAGATCGGCCGATCCGCGCACGAAGTCCTCCGGAGTGCCCATGTCGCGCCAGTAGCTCATGTCGACGTAGCCGCAGACCTTCACACCGTCGGACAGCAGCGCGGGGAACACCTCGCGTTCGACCGATACCTCGCGCCCGCGCGGGATGCGGTCGATGGTCTCGCGCGAGAACACATAGCAGCCGGCGTTGATCTGGTCGGTCGGCGGATCTTCGGTTTTCTCCAAAAATGCGGTGACGCGGCCGTTCTCGGTCGGCACGCAGCCGAAGGCCCGGGGGTCGCTGACCCGGACCAAATGCAGCGTCAGGTCGGCTCGCTGCTGGCGGTGGTAATCCAGGAGTTGACCGAGGTCTGCGCCGGAGAGCACGTCGCCGTTGAACACCAGCGCCGTGTCGTGGCGCAGCCGGCTTGCGACGTTGGCGATACCGCCGCCGGTGCCCAGCGGCGTCTGCTCGGTCACATATTCGAGCTGCAGGCCCAGTTTGGATCCGTCCCCGAACTCCGCTTCGAACACCGTCGGCTTGTAGGACGTCCCGAGGATCACGCGTTCGATCCCGGCCGCCGCGATCCGCGACAGCAGGTGCGTCAGAAACGGCAGTCCGGCCGTCGGCAGCATCGGCTTGGGCGCCGACAACGTCAACGGCCGCAGCCGGGTGCCCTTGCCGCCGACCAGGACTATCGCGTCAACGTTCGCACTCATCGACGCCGCCCGTCGTCGGAGTTACGCGCCATCAGGCGTGACCGCATCCCCAGTCCGGCCCTAAAGCCCCAGCGCAGCGGCGCGCGCAAGAGTCCGGCATGCCGGTCGGCGAGGTAGATGTAGGTGCTTTGGTGATGCGCGGCCAGATTGCGCGACGATTCGCGGGCGGTCGCGTGCCCCTTGTGATGCAGCACCTCCGCCGTCGGCACGTAGACATTGAGCCACCCGGTCCGGCCCAGTCGGTCGCCCAGGTCGACGTCCTCCATGTACATGAAGTAGCGCTCGTCGAAACCGCCGATCTGCTCGAAAGCCGCGCGACGCACCAGCAGGCATGACCCGGACAGCCAGCCGACCGACCGCTCACTGGGCTCTAACCGCTCCTGACGATAGGCCGCCGTCCACGGGTTGTTCTTCCACAGCGGACCGAGCACCGCGTGCATACCGCCGCGGACCAGGCTCGGCAGTTCGCGAGCGGAGGGATACACCGACCCGTCCGGGTCGCGGATCAGCGGACCGAGAGTCGCCGCGCGGGGCCAGCGTGTCGCGGCGTCCAACAGTGCGTCGATGCTGCCCGGACCCCACTGCACGTCGGGGTTGGCGACGATGATCCACTCGTCGACGTCGCCCAACTCCGCGACCGCACGGTTTACGGCGCTGCCGTAGCCGAGATTGGATCCCGTGGCGAAAAGCCGTACGCCCGGGTAACGCTCGACGGCGGCCTCCGGCGTGCCGTCGGTGGAGCCGTTGTCGGCCATCAGGACACTGACGGGACGCTCGGTCGCATGCGAGAGCGAGGCCAAGAACCGATCCAGGTGTACGCCCGGCGAATAGGTCACCGTAACCACGGGCAGGACGTCACTCACCCGTCGAGGGTAACGGTCGAGGCGGCGGGTGTTACTCAGGAGGGAACAGCGAGCGCCTCGGCGAGTGCCTCGCGCCACGGACGCAGCGGCGACAGGCCGACCTCCTGCGCCTGTCGACCCGACAATGCCGAATAGGCGGGCCGCGCGGCCGGCCGCAGATAGTGAGCACTGCTCACCGGCCGCACCCGTTCCGGATCCGCGCCGACGCCTTCGAACACCGCGCGGGCCTGCCCCCAGCGGGTGACCTCCCCGGAGTTGGCGGCGTGCACGATGCCGTTCGGGGGGCGCACCCGCCCGTCGGCTACCTCGAGCAGCGCGGCAACCAGGTCGCCCGTGTACGTGGGCGAGCCGGTCTGGTCGTCGACCACGTCGACTTCGCCGTCACCGGCGGCCAGCCTGCGCATGGCGGCGACAAAGTCCTTGCCGCTGCCGCCGGTGTAGACCCAGGCGGTGCGGACCACGACGGCCCCCGGCAGCGCCGCCAGCACCGCCAGCTCGCCGGACAGCTTGGTCTGCCCGTAGACGCTCAATGGCCGGGTGCCATCGCTCGGCTCGTACGGCTGAGACGCCGAGCCGTCGAACACGTAGTCAGTGGAGATGTGCACCAGTTGCGCCCCGACCCGAGCGCAGGCCTGAGCGATGTGGCCCGGTCCGGCGGCATTGATCGCGTACGCGCGGTCGCGCTCACGCTCTGCGTCGTCGACGGCGGTGTAGGCCGCGCAGTTGATCACCACGTCGCCGGCCTGCACGATCTCGCCCGCCCGCCGCGGATCGGCGATGTCCCACTGCGACGACGTCAGCGCCAGCACGTCGCGTCCCTGCCGGGTCGCCTCGGCCGCCAGGAAACTGCCGACCTGTCCGCCTGCCCCGGCGATCACAATTCGCTTAGTCATTAGTCACGAGTCTGGCACGCCGAACCGGCGCTACCGGAATTACCGCCGTTACGGAAGTAATCTGTTGTGATGCCTGAGCAACGGGTGACTCGTGTGATTGCAGCAGTGACCGCCACGTTGATTGTTCTCGTGACGGGAGTGGCGTGGGGCAAGGTCCGCTCCTTCGAAGACGGGATCTTCCACGTCTTCGCCCCGTCGCTGGGTCACGGTGGCGACGACGGCGCAATCGACATCCTGCTGGTCGGCATGGACAGCCGCGCCGACGCGCACGGCAACCCGCTGAGCCCGCAGGAACTGGCCTCACTGCGGGCCGGCGACGAAGTGGCCAGCAACACCGACACGATCATCCTGGTGCGCATTCCCGACAACGGGAAGTCGGCGACTGCGATCTCGATCCCCCGCGACACCTACGTGTCCGCGCCCGGGCTGGGCAAAACCAAGATCAATGGCGTCTACGGCCAGACCAAAGAAGAGAAGCGGGTCAGCCTGGTCGAGTCCGGCGCCGCACCCGACGAGGCCGAGCGCGAGGGCACCAAGGCCGGCCGCGAGGCGCTGATCAAGACGGTCGCCGACCTCACCGGAGTCACCGTCGACCATTATGCCGAGATCGGACTGCTGGGTTTCTCGCTGATCACCGACGCCCTCGGTGGGGTCAACGTCTGCCTCAAAGAGCCTGTGTACGAACCACTTTCGGGTGCAGATTTCCCAGCCGGCCCCCAGAAGCTCAACGGGCCGCAAGCACTGAGCTTCGTCCGACAGCGTCACGAACTCCCCCGTGGCGACCTCGATCGCGTCGTGCGTCAGCAGGTGGTGATGTCGTCGCTGGCCCACCAGGTGATCTCGGGCAAAACGCTGTCCAGTCCGGCCACAATGAACCGTCTGCAGTCCGCCATCCAGCGCTCGGTGGTGCTGTCATCCGGTTGGGACATCATGGATTTCGTCAACCAGTTGCAGAAGCTCGCTGCCGGCCGGGTCGCCTTCGCCACCATCCCGGTGCTCGACGAATCCGGTTGGAGCGATGACGGCATGCACAGTGTGGTGCGGGTCGATCCGCACCAGGTCCAGACCTGGGTCGCCGGTCTGCTGGAAGGTCAGGCCAAGGGCAAGACCGAGGAGTTCACCTATGCGCCGGACAAGACCAGCGCCAGCGTCCTCAACGACACCGACATCAACGGCCTCGCCTCTTCTGTATCACAAGTGTTGAGCGCCAAAGGATTCGGCTCCGGCAAGGTCGGCAACAACGATTCAGCACACGTGAAGAGCAGCCAGGTGCAGGCCGCCAAGGCCGACGACGTCGGCGCCCAGGCCGTCTCCAGAGAACTCGGCGGGCTGCCCGTTGTCGCCAACTCCTCGGTGCCGCAGGGTTCGGTCCGGGTGGTGCTCAGCAGCGACTACACCGGCCCGGGCTCGGGTCTCAGCGACGGCGGCCCCAAGCTGGCGGCGGCCTCACACCCCGACACCTCCGACGCCCCCCCGCCGTCGCCGATCCTGACCGCAGGCTCCGATCACCCGGCGTGCGTCAACTGATCTCGTGCCGACGAACTGATCTACTGGTGCGATGACGGTCAGCGCGTCGATTCTGAATCCTCTGCTGCACGCCGACCCGGTCGGCCCGCGGATCACCTACTACGACGACGCGACCGGCGAGCGCATCGAGCTGTCGGCGGTCACGCTGGCCAACTGGGCCGCCAAGACCGCCAACCTGCTGCGCGACGAGTTGGGCGCCGGTCCTTCGAGTCGGGTGGCGGTGCTGCTGCCGGCGCATTGGCAGACCGCGGCGGTGCTGTTCGGGGTGTGGTGGATTGGCGCGGAGGTAGTGCTTGGCGGCCAGAACGCCGATATCGCGTTGTGCACGGCCGACCGGATCGACGAAGCGGACGCCATCGGCGTTGGCGAGGTGGCGGTGTTGTCACTGGACGCCTTCGGCCGCCCCGTGCCGGATCTGCCCGTCGGCGTCACCGACTATGCGACCGCGGTGCGGGTGCATGGCGATCAGATCGTCGGCGAACAGCGGCCCGGGCCGGCTCTCGACGGCAGGTCTGTCGAGCAGGTGCTGGATGCTTGCCAAAAGGCCACGGCCACCAAGGGTTTGACATCCGCTGACCGGGTGCTCTCGACCACGCCGTGGGACACCCCCGACGACGTGATCGAGGGCCTGCTGAGCGTGCTGTCGATCGGTGGGTCGCTGGTCTACGTCGCCAATCCAGATCCGGCCGCGCTGGCCCGCAAGGCCGAGACCGAGAAGGTCACCCGCGGCCTGTGATCACTCCAGCCCCACCGGCCACCAGATACAAGCAGTGCACTTTCTGCCCGCCTTCGAGCGAATTCGATCAGCTGAGGCACAAATTCGCTCGAAGCGTTCAGGGGGCTGCGCCCCGGTGTGGGGACATGAAAATGGCGGGCTGCTGCGGCGGTTGGGTGTCACCCTCGAACCCCACACCGACGCTGCCTAACACCAGCAGGCAACCACTCACCAGCTCCTGGTCACCATATTTTCGAGTGAGGAGGGCACATCGGTGCCCGGCACGCTCACCCCTGCGACACCGAGACTCCACAGCCGAGCGCCAATACATGTTGATATCGCTATATGTGTATGTTAGCGTCGTGGAAGGTCAGTAATCGGACCGTACGACATGACGAGAGGACGTTCGCGATGGTGTTGTCAGGCCTACTGGGAAAGGCGGCCGGCACTGTGGTTACCGGCCTGGTCGGTGTCAGCGCCTACGAACTCGTGCGTAAAGGTCTGGCCAAGGCCCCCGTTCACGAAGCCGCGGTGTCCGCGACCGAATGGAGCCTGCGCGGCACCCGACGGGCCGAGGAAGCAGCGGAATCGGCCCGGCTGAAGCTGGCCGACGTGATGGCCGAGGCCCGCGAACGGATCGGCGAGGAGGCGCAGCCTCCGGCCATCGGCGACCACGACCACGACCACGACCACTGATCGGCTCGACGCCGTGCCCGATGGTCCGCTTCCTCCCCATCGCGCTTCGCGCTCTGCATCGTCAGCGGACGTGACCGGTCTGCAGGTCGTGTCCGATGCCGCCGGGCGCATGCGGGTGAAAGTGCCCTGGGTGCGCGCGAACGCGCGGCGCGCGGTCGCGGTGGAAGAAGAAGTTGACCGACGGCACGGAGTACGCGCCGTGCACGCCTACCCGCACACCGGCTCAGTCGTCGTGTGGTATTCCCCGAAGCGCTGCGA
>NZ_JBYCLA010000498.1:0-8513 GCF_057473665.1 Mycobacterium sp. TH-M25 | reverse complement strand
GGAAGCGGGGCTCGTTGATCTTCTCGCTGACACTCACCACGGCGGGCAGGGTCGCCTCGACGGTGAACACACCGTCGTCGGTTTCGCGCTCGCCGGTGATCTTGCCGCCTTCCAGCGAGAGTTTGCGCAGGTGGGTCAGCTGCGGCAAGCCGAGGTACTCGGCGATGACCGCCGGCACGGCACCCCCGGTTCCGTCAGTGGCCTCGTTGCCCGCGATGACCAGTTCGGTGCCCTCGATGGTGCCCAGCGCGCGCGCCAGTGCCCAGCCGGTCTGGACGACGTCCGACCCATGCAGCCCGTCGTCGAGCAGGTGAACGGCTTTGTCGGCGCCCATGGACAGCGCCTTGCGGATCGCCTCGGTGGCCCGCTCCGGGCCGGCGGTCAGCACGGTGACCGATCCCTCGGTGCCGTCGGCGGCTTCTTTTTCGCGGATCAGCAGCGCTTCTTCCACCGCGCGCTCGTTGATCTCGTCCAGCACGGCGTCTGCGGCCTCGCGGTCCAGCGTCCAGTCGCCGTCCTTGAGTTTGCGCTCTGACCAGGTGTCCGGAACCTGCTTGATCAGGACCACGATATTCGTCATGAGAGTGGCTCGTCCTCCTCGAGTGCGTCCTGCTACCGCAGAACTCAAATCACGTGTTGTGCGCACCACACCCGCATGTTACTGACTGGTAACTTAGTGTGGTTTGCCCTCCCACCATAGCGGGTCGTCCTGCAGGTTCTGCCCCCCGTGCCTTCACATGCGGGCGGGCCCACCGCCGACAACCCTGGATTACCCGAAGTAGTGCATTCGCGAACGCGTCGTCACGGGTTAGCCTCCCTATGAAATGAGCGCATTTTTCCCTGACGCCCCACACACCGCAGCGGAGGCCGCCCTACCGTTGACCGGAGAACGCACCATCCCGGGCCTCGACGTGGAGAACTACTGGTTTCGTCGCCACGAGGTGGTGTACCGGCAGATGGCGCACCACTGCGTGGGTCGCGAGGTGCTCGAGGCCGGCTGCGGCGAAGGCTACGGCGCCGACCTGATCGCCGGGGTCGCGCGGCGGGTGACCGCGGTGGACTACGACGAGACGGCCGTCGCGCACGTACGCGCCCGCTATCCGCGGGTGCAGGTGCTGCAGGGCAATCTCGCCGAGCTGCCGCTGCCGGACCACTCGGTGGATGTGGTGGTCAACTTCCAGGTGATCGAGCATTTGTGGGATCAACCACAGTTTGTGCGCGAGTGCGCCCGGGTTCTGCGCCCGTCCGGGCTTTTGATGGTGTCGACCCCCAACCGGATCACGTTCTCACCGGGCCGCGACACTCCGGTCAATCCGTTCCACACCCGCGAACTCAACGCCGCGGAGCTCACGGAGCTGCTGCGCGACGCCGGCTTCACCTCGGTGTCGATGAGCGGCGTGTTTCACGGACCGCGGCTGCTGGCCATGGATGCCCGCCACGACGGCTCGATCATCGACGCGCAGATCCGGCGCGCGGTCGCCGACGCACCCTGGCCGGATGACCTGCTGGCCGACGTCGCGGCGGTGGCCACCGCGGACTTCGACATCGTGCCGGCAGGCGCCGATGCGACGCGATCGATCGACGACAGCCTGGACCTGGTGGCGACCGCAGTACGCCCCGCCGGAATCGAGGAGCTGACCAGGTGATCCCGCCGAGAAAGACCCGCGAACCGGTACCCGGGTTGTTGACCCTGGTGCTGCACACCCACCTGCCATGGCTGGCTCATCACGGTCGCTGGCCGGTCGGCGAAGAGTGGCTGTACCAATCGTGGGCAGCCTCCTACCTGCCGCTGATGCGGGTTTTGCGCCGACTGGCCGACGAGGGCCGCCACCGGTTGATCACGCTGGGTGTCACACCGGTCGTGATGGCGCAACTCGACGACCCATATTGCCTTGACGGGATGCACCATTGGGTTGCCAACTGGCACCTGCGCGCCGCCGAGGCCGCCAGCCTGCGATCCGGTGGCGCCACCGATGGCGCGCCCGCATCGGCCCCGGATGCTCTGCGCGCCTTCGGTATTCGCGAGATGGCGGAAACCGAGCACGCGCTGGAGGATTTTCACACGCACTGGTGTCACGGCGCCGGCCCGTTGCTGCGCCGACTGATCGATGCCGGCACCGTGGAGTTGCTGGGCGGCCCGTTGGCTCATCCGTTCCAGCCACTGCTGAATCCACGACTCCGCGAGTTCGCGCTACGCGAGGGACTGGCCGATGCTCGGCAGCGGTTGTCGCACAAGCCCACGGGGATATGGGCACCCGAATGCGCCTACGCCCCCGGCATGGAGCGAGACTATGCGGCGGCTGGAGTTGGCCACTTCATGGTCGATGGCCCGTCACTGCACGGCGATACGGCACTGGGCCGCCCGGTCGGCGACTCCGGCGTCGTCGCATTCGGACGGGACCTGCAGGTGAGTTACCGGGTGTGGTCACCCAAGTCCGGCTACCCGGGCCACGCCGCCTACCGCGACTTTCATACCTATGACCATCGCACCGGCCTCAAGCCGGCCCGGGTCACCGGGCGCAACGTGCCGTCGGACAAGAAAGCACCCTACGATCCCGAGCGCGCCGAACGCGCAATCGACAGCCACGTCACCGATTTCGTCGATGTCGTCCGCCGCCGCTTGCTGTCCGAATCCGAGCGCATCGGGCGACCCGCGCACGTGGTCGCGGCATTCGACACCGAACTGTTCGGCCACTGGTGGTACGAGGGTCCGGCATGGCTGGAGCGGGTGTTGCGCGCATTGCCGCAAGCAGGAGTGCGGGTCGGCACGCTCAGCGACGCCGTCGGCGCGGGATTTGTTGGTGATGCCGTCGAATTGCCGCCCAGCTCTTGGGGTTCCGGCAAAGACTGGCAAGTGTGGTCCGGAGCCAAGGTTGCCGATCTGGTACAGCTCAACGCCGAGGTCGTCGACACCGCTTTGGCATGCGTCGACAAAGCGCTCGATCAGACGGCGTCGTTGGACGGCCCGGTACCCCGCGATCACGTGGCCGACCAGATTCTGCGCGAGACCCTGCTCACGGTCTCCAGTGACTGGCCGTTCATGGTGAGCAAGGACTCGGCCGCCGACTATGCCCGCTACCGGGCACATCTGCACGCGCATGCCACCCGCGAAATTGCCGACACCTTGGCCTCGGGCCGACGCGAAGTGGCACAGCGGCTGGCCGAAGGCTGGAATCGCGCCGACGGACTGTTCGGTGCCCTGGACGCCCGGAGGCTGCCGCGGTGAAAATCCTGATGGTGTCGTGGGAATACCCGCCGGTGGTGATCGGCGGGCTCGGCCGACACGTCCATCATCTGTCGACCGCGCTGGCCGACGCCGGTCACGAGGTCGTGGTGCTGTCGCGGCGCCCGACCGACACCGATCCGAGCACTCACCCGTCGTCGGACGACATCGTCGAGCACGTCCGGGTTGTCGCGGCGGCGCAGGACCCGCATGACTTCACTTTCGGCACCGACATGATGGCGTGGACGCTGGCGATGGGGCATGCGATGGTCCGCGCCGGGCTCGCCATCCGCGACCAGCGCAGTGGCGAGCGGTGGCGGCCCGACGTGGTGCATGCGCACGACTGGCTGGTCGCGCACCCAGCGATCGCGCTGGCTGATTTCCACGATGTACCAATGATTTCCACGATCCACGCGACGGAGGCGGGGCGACACTCCGGCTGGGTGTCCGGATCGATCAGCCGGCAAGTACACGCCGTCGAGTCGTGGCTGGTGCGCGAATCCGATTCGCTGATCACCTGTTCGCACTCGATGAGCGAAGAGATCACCGAACTCTTCGGGCCCGGGCTGGCCGAGACGACGGTGATCCGCAACGGCATCGAGGCGGCACGATGGCCGTTCGCGCCTCGCACGCCCAGAACCGGCCCAGCGGAACTGCTGTACGTCGGGCGACTGGAATACGAGAAAGGTGTCCACGAGGCGATCGCTGCGCTGCCGCGCGTCCGTCGCGCTCACCCTGGCACCACGTTGACCATCGCCGGCGAAGGCACCCAACAGGACTGGCTCGTCGAGCAGACCCGTAGATACAAGGTGCTCAAGGCGACCCATTTCGCCGGTCGGCTGGACCACGACGATCTGCTGGACGCATTGCATCGCGCCGACGCCGCGGTGCTGCCCAGCCACTACGAACCCTTCGGGCTGGCGGCGCTGGAAGCCGCTGCCGCGGGCACCCCGCTGGTGACGTCCAACATCGGCGGCTTGGGCGAAGCGGTGATCAACGGCGAGACCGGGATGTCCTGCCCGCCGCGCGATGTGACCCGACTGGCCGAGGCCGTCATCGCGGTGCTCGACGACCCGGGCGCTGCTCAACGCCGGGCGCAGGCGGCGCGGCAACGCCTGACCGCGGACTTCGACTGGCACACGGTGGCCGAGGAGACCGCGCAGGTGTATCTGGCGGCCAAGCGCGCCGAGCGCCAACCACTGCCCCGCCTTCCCATCGTGGAGCACGCGCTGCCAGGACGCTAGCCAGCCAGCCGGCCGCAGGTACCGTCGGCGTCATGGGACTTGAGTATTCGAGCGTGATCGACGCGCCGATCTACGAAGTGTTCGACTGGCACACCCGGCCCGGCGCCTTCACCCGCCTGTCGCCGCCGTGGTCGCCGATGCGGCTGATCACCGAGGCTGATTCGCTGGAGAACGGGCGGGCCGAACTCGCCCTGCCCGGTGGGCTGCGCTGGGTGGCCGACCATCAACCGGACGGCTACGACCCACCCCGCCGTTTCGTCGACAGCATCGGCGCCGACGGGCTGGCGTCGTTGCCCGCCAAGCTGGCGGTGCGCTGGCGGCACACCCACGACTTCGAAGAGGTCGACGCGGACAGGACTCGGGTCATCGACCGCGTAGATACCCCGGTCCCCGGGGCCGCGCTGCGGTCGATGTTCCGCTATCGGCACCAACAGTTGGCCGATGACATCGCCGCGCACCGGGAGGCGGCCGCCCATGGGTTGGCGCCGCTCACGGTCGCCATCACCGGAGCCTCCGGCCTGGTCGGCTCGCAGTTGGCTGCTTTCCTGTCCACCGGCGGTCACCGGGTGATTCGGCTGGTTCGGCACACACCCGCCAAAGCCGATGAGCGGCAATGGAATCCCGATGATCCCGACCCGGAGCTGCTGACCGGGATCGACGCGGTGATCCATCTCGCGGGCGCCTCGATCGCGGGCCGATTCACCGAGGCGCACCGAGCCGCGATCCGCGACAGCCGGATCGGGCCGACCCGGCGGCTGGCCGAGTTGATCGCGCAGTCACCCGATGCGCCCAAGGTGCTGGTCAACGCGTCGGCGATCGGCTACTACGGCTACGACCGGGGCGATCAGACGCTGACCGAAGACAGTGAACGCGGCGACGGGTTTCTGGCCGACGTGGTCGCCGACTGGGAGGACGCGACGGCCCCGGCCGAGCGGGCCGGCACGCGTGTGGTCAAGGTGCGTACCGGAATCGTGCAGTCCCCCGCCGGCGGGACGCTGCGACTGCTCCGGCCGCTGTTCGCCGCCGGCCTCGGCGGGCGACTTGGCAACGGTCAGCAGTGGTTTTCCTGGATCGGGATTGACGACTTGGTCGACGTCTATCACCGCGCACTGTGGGACAGCGACCTGTCCGGGCCGGTCAATGCGGTGGCCCCCGATCCGGTTCGCAATGTCGAATACACCCGGGTGCTCGCCCATGTGCTGCATCGGCCCGCGCTGCTGCCGGTGCCGCCGCTCGGACCGAAGGTGCTACTCGGCGACCAGGGTGCGCGCGAACTCGCCCTGGCCAACCAGCGGGTGCTGCCCGCGCGACTGCACCAAGCCGATCATCGATTCCGCCGCGCCGACCTCGAGCAAACCCTGCGGCATCTGCTCGGTCGCTGATGGTGGGCCGCGTCGCGGCCGAAACTCGACCGCTCACAAATCGCGCTTGTGATCCGACAAGGACGACAGCGCTACTGTGCAGGTTGCGGCCGGCGAAGTATCGAAGTCGGCGTTCTACCCGGAGCGCTTTACTCCGGGTAGGCGCTAGGACACCCGTACATGAGAGGCAGGGAACATGACCCAGTACAGCTGGACGGTGATCGGCGCCGGGCCGGCAGGTATCGCAGCGGTCGGCCAGCTGCTCGACCATGGAATCGGGGGCGAACGGATCGCCTGGATCGACCCCGAATTCGGCGCGGGAGATCTGGGCGCGAAATGGAGTGCTGTTCCGAGCAACACTCGCGTTGAGTTGTTTCTCGACTACCTCACGGCCCCGCGGTCGTTTCGATTCGGCGAAGCACCCGCGTTCGCGCTGACCGGGCTCGATCCCCATGACACGTGCTCACTCGCCGTCGTGGCCGAACCGCTGTTGTGGATCTCGCGCCAGCTTCGCCAACGGGTGCGCACGTTGTGCACGGTTGCGACAGATCTGGCACTGGCGGACCGGCAGTGGACAATCACCACCCATGACGAGACCATCACCTCGGCGAACGTGATTCTTGCGGTCGGTGCGGATCCCAAGAAGCTCTCCTATGCCGGGCTCGATGAGATCCCGATCGAGACCGCACTCGATCCGGCCAAACTAGCCCAGCTGCCGCTGGATGGCGCCACAGTCGCCGTGTTCGGCTCGTCGCACTCGTCGATGATCGCGCTGCCGAATCTGTTGAACACACCGGCGAAAAAGATGCTCAACTTCTATCGGAGTCCGCTGAAATATGCTGTTTACTTTGATAATTGGATACTTCACGACGATACCGGACTCAAGGGCCACGCCGCCGACTGGGCGCGCGAGAACATCGACGGAACGCCCCCGCCGCGACTGGCACGCTGTCACATCGACGATCCGGAATTCGACGAACTCCTTCAGACGTGCGACCACGTCGTATACACTGTCGGATTCGAACGCCGACACCTTCCACTGACCCCCCAATGGGGACCGCTGCCCTACGACCCCATTAACGGCATCCTGGCCCCCGGCCTGTTCGGGATCGGTGTCGCGTTTCCCGAATATTCGATCGACCCAACTGGGGCCGGGCAGTACCGCGTGGGCCTGCAGAAGTTCATGCAGAGACTCGACACCGCGTTGCCGCTATGGCTGCGCTACAACACCTAGCACTGCCGTTTGGTGAATCGTGCAAGGACGGGCTACGCCGGACCTGCGCTGCCGATGTGACTCAACAAGTCTCGGACTGCGCCGGCCGGCGGAGTCCGTCCGCCCGCCCAAACGGCCCGCAAGACACGACGCAGATTCAGCTCCGGTACGTGCACTGCGCGCAGGCGTCCCACCGCCAGGTCGTCGGCCACCGCCAGCCTGCTCAGCACTGCAGGGCCCGCACCGGCCAAGACCGCGGCGCGGACCGCGGCCGTCGAGGACAATTCCAACGCGGGACTCGCTTGCTCGAAGTCATCGCCCAACACACCACGCAACGCGGTCGTCAGCGAATCACGCGTTCCCGATCCTGGCTCGCGCGCGACCAGCGGAGTCCGGCCGAGTTCGGCCGCGCTGACCCCTTTCGACCGGCGAACCCATTTATGGTCTGCGGGCACGACGACGACAAGTTCGTCGCGCGCAACCACCCGATCGCGCAACCCCGACAGCGCTGCGGGGCTTTCGATAAAACCGAGATCGACACTACCGTCACGCACCGCCGATATGGCGTGCTCACTATTGGTAGTGGTGAGGACGACATCCGGGCCCCTGCGCCCAGTTCGGGCCGCCGATGCCTGCAGCGACACCAGCCACAGCGGCATCAGCTGTTCGGCGACGGTGAGGCTTGCCGCCACTTTCAGCTTGCTGCGGCGCTCGCCGCGAAGCGCCGCCAACCCGACATCGAACTGCTGGGCGGCGTTGAGCAACTGGTCAGCCCACTGCGCCACCACAACACCTGCCGGGGTCAGCTGGGTGCCCCGCACGGTACGTATCGCCAGCTGCACACCGGTTTGCGCCTCGATCGAGGTGAGTCGCGCAGACACGGCCTGCTGAGTGAGTCCCAGCTCTCGCCCAGCGGCTCCGAGACTGGCAGTTTTAGCCACCGCCAGGAATGTCTCGAGCGCCGACAGCTCCGGCATGCGAGGACTCAGTACCATGGCCCATCCAACCACAAACTCGCTTTGTGTCGAATTCTCCGCCCCCGCAGCGTAATCCGCCTCGCCGGTGAACTGCGTCTCCCCGACCTGGCCACGGATCAGGGTCGACGCCGACGTTGATTACAGACCGCGCGGCGCGCCTTTGACGGCGGCGACGGCCGCGTCATCCCCGTCGAACGTCAGGCGCACCGCGTCGCGACCCACCACGAACAACAGCAGTTCCGGTGGCTCGCCTGTGATGGTGACCGGGTCGCCACGACCGACCCGCCCGATCCGCTCGCCCGCCGGGGTCTCCAGGGTCACCCGGGCGGGTAACGTGCGCAGCAATATCCGGCTCATCAGCCCAAGCTGACGCCGCAGTCGCCCGATGGTCGACGCGTCGAGCTCTCGCGGTTCCCAGCCGTCGACCGCGCGCCGGACGTCCTCGTGGTGAATGAACATCTCACCGAGATTGACGACCGGGTCGAGCAGCTTGAA
>NZ_JBYCLA010000497.1:0-4047 GCF_057473665.1 Mycobacterium sp. TH-M25 | reverse complement strand
CAGCGAGCCAGCCACGCCGAGGCCGCTGTAACCCTCCCCGGGGCCACGCGTCAAGCCACCCTCCACCGGCTCTTAGTTCCCGGTCCAACAAAGGAATTCGCGGAGCACCGAGAAACCTACGGCGACACTTCGCAATTGTCGGCCAACCAGTTCTTCTACGGCCTTCGCCAGGATGAAGAGCACCGGGTGGAACTGGAGCGCGGAGTTGAGCTGTTGATCGGGCTGGAGGCCATCTCCGAGCCCGACGAGCGTGGCATGCGAACGGTGATGTGCATCATCAACGGCCAGCTGCGGCCGGTCCTGGTGCGTGATCGCAGCATCGCCAGCTCGGTTCCGGCCGCCGAGAAGGCCGACCGCGCTAATCCCGGACACATTGCGGCACCGTTCGCCGGAGTCGTCACCGTCGGGGTGTCCGTCGGCGACCAAGTTAGCGTCGGGCAGACCATCGCCAGCATCGAGGCGATGAAAATGGAAGCCCCGATCACCGCCCCGAAAGACGCTGTCGTAGCGCGGGTAGCGGTGTCCAGCACCGCTGCGGTGGAAGGCGGAGACCTGCTGGTGGTGCTGAGCTGACCAGGATCATCGGCGGCGTAGCGCGGGGAAGGCGCATCGTTGTTCCGCGACGGGGGACCAGGCCGACCACCGACCGGGTGCGCGAGTCGCTTTTCAACATCGTGGCCGCACGGCGGGAGCTGACCGGTCTGGCGGTGCTAGACCGCAACGCCGGTTCGGGTGCGCTCGGTCTGGAGGCGTTGTCGCGCGGAGCCGCGTCGGCGCTGTTTGTGGAATCCGACCAGCGCACCGTTGCCGTCATCGAGCGCAACGTGGCGGCCTTAGGTCTAGCCGGCGCTAGGGTGCGGCGCGGTCCGGTGGCAACCGTCCTGGCCGCCGGGACCGCGTCACCGGTGGATCTGGTGTTGGCCGACCCGCCCTACGAGATCGACACCGCCGAGGTCGAAGCGGTGTTGGCTGCGTTGATCACCCACGGCTGGGCGCGGCAGGGAACCGTCGCGGTGGTAGAACGTGGCGCCGCGAGAGCGTCGTTGACCTGGCCGGCCGGATGGAGTCCGTGGCAGTCGCGCGGGTACGGCGACACCCGTCTCGAGCTTGCCGAACTGGCCTGAGCCGCCGTGTAGCGTCTCGGTCTATGAGCGGTGCGGTATGTCCGGGGTCATTCGACCCGGTGACGTTGGGCCACATCGACGTCTTTGAACGCGCCGCGGCTCAGTTCGACGAGGTGGTGGTCGCGATCCTGCTCAACCCCGTCAAAAAGGGCATGTTCGACCTCGACGAGCGGATCGCTATGATCACCGAGTCGACGACACACCTACCCAACGTGCGCGTGGAGGCCGGAGCGGGGCTGGTGGTCGACTTCGTCAGGTCCCGCGGGATGACGGCCATCGTGAAGGGCCTGCGCACCGGCACGGATTTCGAATACGAGCTGCAGATGGCGCAGATGAACAAGCACATCGCCGGCGTCGACACCTTCTTCGTCGCGACGGCGCCGCGGTATTCGTTCGTGTCGTCGTCGTTGGCCAAAGAGGTTGCGATGCTAGGCGGCGATGTGTCGGAGCTATTGCCGGAACCGGTCAACCGCCGATTCCGGGAAAAGATGTCCGGCAGTAGTTAAAGCAGAACAGCTTTCACCGGCGGGCCAGGCAGCAGCCGGCCGATATCGGCGCCCAGCTACGGGTCGTCGTCGTCATCGTCCCCGGCGCGAAGCAGCTTTTCGGGATGGTGAAAGGTGTTGGTGCGTGGCTGGCCGTGGTCGAGATGCGGTGGCGGGATCCACTCGGTGGCGCCGTCTTTGCGTTTACGGGTGGTCCAACCCTTCTCGGCCAGCGGGTGATGGCCACCGCAGCCGAAGGTGAGCTGGTTGACATCGGTGGTGCGGCATTGAGCGTAGGGGATGACGTGATGCACCTCGCAGTAGTAGCCGGGCACGGTGCATCCCGGCGCGCTGCAGCCACGTTCTTTGGAGTACAACACGATTCGCTGCGCTGGGGAGGCAAGTCGCTTGGTGTGGTAGAGCGCCAGCGCTTTGCCCTTGTCGAAAATCGCGAGATAATGGTGGGCATGGCGAGCCAGGCGGATCACATCACTCATCGGCAAGATGGTGCCGCCGCCAGTAAGTGCCTTGCCGGCCGCTGATTCCAACTCTTTGAGCGTGGTGGACACGATGATGGTGGCCGGTAACCCATTGTGCTGCCCTAGTTTTCCCGATGCCAGCAGCGCCCTCAGTGCTGCGTTGAGGGCGTCGTGGTTGCGCTGGCTCGGCGAGCGGGTATCGCGCTGAATCGTTTCCGGTGCGGGCGCGCCGTCGACCACGGGCGCCTGGTCATTGGGGTTGGCCATGCCGGGGGCGGCCAGCTTGGCTAGCACCGCTTCCACGGTGACGCGTGCCTCGGGGGTCAGCCAACCGCTGAGGCGAGACATCCCGTCGGTGTCTTGGTTACCCAGGGTCAGGCCGCGCCGGCGGGCCCGATCCTCATCGGTGTAGCTGCCATCTGGGTTCAGGCAGTCAGTGAGCCGTTCGGCCAACTTGGCCAGCTGGTCGGGGCGGAACTGGGTGGCCAACGCGGCCAAATGCGCCTCGGCCTGTTCGCGGGTCTCGATATCCACGGCACTGGGCAGCCGGTGAAAAAAGTCGCGGATCACCTGTACATGGGTGCGTCCGATCCGCCCGTCGCGTTGGGCCGTCGCGGTGGCGGTCAGCAGCGGCGGCAACGGTTGACCGGTCAGCGCGCGCCGGGGGCCTAGGTCGGCGGCCTCGGCCACCCGTCGGCTCGCTTCGCCGCGGGTAATGTGCAGCCGGTCGGCCAACGCCGCGGGCAGTGTGCCGCCGAGCTGTTCGGAGTCGGACTGCTCGGCGATCTGATTGATCAACCCGTGCTCGACGGCAGGCAGCTGGCGGCGCGCCGTCTCGCAGCGTTGCAATAGGGCCAGTCGTTCCGGAGTGGTCAACGCGTCGAACGAGAGCCCCGTCAGCCGCGACATCGTGGCATCGAGCGTATCGAAGACCTCCTGGATCTCCCCACGGCCACTCGAAAGCATGTTCGAATGATATCGCGAGGGGCCGGCGCGCGGAGAAGTTATCCACAGGGCAACATGGCTGTTAGTGGCTGTGATCGTGCTGGTGGTGCTCCGCGTCGGGAGACCCACCCATCATGCGCGCCATCGGTAATCCCCCCGAGGTGACGAACCGGGCGACGAGCAGCGCCGCGACAACAAGGAAGGCGATGTTGAGCCAGGTGGTGTAGTTCCACGAGATCGCCGCTTGCATGACCGTGGCGTTGCGCTGGCTTGGAATGAGATGTGCTGTGCCGAAAAGTAATTCGACAAGATACCCGGCGGCGGCCATTGCGGCGTAAAAGGTGGCGAGCAGCATCAGCATCATCTTGGTGCCGTAGTACTTGCGGTAGATATTCAAGATCGGCAGGATCAACAGGTCGGCGAAGATGAATGCGATGACGCCGCCGAAACTGATGCCTCCGTTCCAGAGCACCGCGGCAAGTGGCACATTGCCGATGGAGCAGACGAAGGACACGATCGCCACGATGGGTCCCACGATCGGTCCCCACAGCGCTGCCCAGCCCGGGTGATTGGCGAAAAAGAAGTTCTGCCAAAACGATTGGGGTACCCATGCCGCGATGGCGCCAGCAATCAGCAGGCCCAGAACGAGATCGCGCAGGATCGCCAGCCATTCCATGACGAACACATGCGAGATCGAGGTAAAACCCTGCGGGGAAAACAGCCGTTGCCAGAACGATCCCTCTGCGTGGATGGACATGTCCATCGCAGCGTGGCCTTCCATCGAGCCGGCGATTCCCCGTTCGGCCTGCTGGCGGGCGGCGTCGATGAGCCGGGACCGCGCGAACAGCCGGAACAAGACGGCCAGTATCACGATCATCAGCGGGCCGCCGATGAACTCTGCGGCGGTGAATTGCCAGCCCATCAGCAGGGCCAGGATGATGCCCAACTCCACCACGAGATTGGTGGAGCCGATCTCGAATGCCATGGCGGCGGTGAAGTTGGCGCCCTTGCGGA
>NZ_JBYCLA010000496.1:0-3098 GCF_057473665.1 Mycobacterium sp. TH-M25 | reverse complement strand
GAAGAGTCGGGTGCGCAGGCCCAGGTGTTCGAGCACCCGGTCAGCGGCCATCAGCCGCAAATTGGCCTCATGCGCGGGCAGCGTGGCGAATTCGCCGCGGCGCTTCTTAGTGGCCGCCTCGTCGTATCCGTTGAGCAGGAGGGCGTCACCGCCGGCCCGCCGGGCGGTCAGCCACTCCACGGTCCCCGGGTCGTGATCCAGCTTGTAGCCGCCCTTCAATCTCGGGGCGACGAGCAGCGACACCGGCACGGTACGGGCGTCCATTCGCTCGCAGAACTCGGCGACGTCGCCCAATGTGCGATCGCGAATCCCCGAAACCGAGACGATCAGCTTTCCAGACGTCAGCATTCCAGACACAACTCAAGTTTGCCGATACCAGGTGTCCAGACAGTGACGCACACGCAGACGGGAAACGTCAGTTCCCCGCAGCTATCCGCTAATTCGGCAGCACTGCCTCGACGGCCGCGATCACCTCGGGCGCATCGGGAACCGTTTGCGGGCGAAATCGGTTTACCACCTTCCCGCCCGGCGCGATCAGGAACTTCTCGAAATTCCACTGTACGTCTCCGGCCTCGCCCGCGGCATCAGGTGTCTTGGTCAGTTCGGCGTAGAGCGGGTGCCGTTCCGGCCCGTTGACCTCGGTCTTCGCCAGTAGCGGAAACGTCACACCGTAGGTGGTGGAACAGAAAGTCTGGATCTCCTCGGCGGTGCCGGGCTCTTGGCCCATGAATTGATTGCACGGGACGCCGAGAACGGTGAGCCCGCGCTCGCCGTAGTCGCGCGCCAGCTGTTCGAGCGCAGCATATTGCGGCGTCAAACCGCATTTGGACGCCACGTTGACGACGAGCACGGCACGATCGCCGAAGTCGGCCAGGGACAGGGTTCCGCCATCGAGGTCGGTCAGAGCGATCTCGGTCACAGTCATAGTGGGAGGCTACCTGCATCGCACCCGCGACAACTTAGATTGATCGGCTAGCTAGTTTGTCGTTAGGCTGGCGGATATGGCTTCGCGCGTGGCACCGCCGACGGACACCGCCCCCGACGTCGAGTATCCCGATTCGCTCGACGCCGGGCTGTTGCGGATCGCCGGAGTCGCCGTCCTGGCCTCGGTGATGGCGATTCTGGACGGCACGGTCGTCAGCGTCGCCCAGCGCACGTTCATCGCGGAGTTCGCATCCACCCAGGCCATCGTCGCCTGGACGATCACCGGCTACACGCTCGGGCAGGCCACCGTCATTCCACTGGCGGGTTGGGCCTCCGATCGATTCGGCACCAAGCGGTTGTTCATCGGTGCGGGGCTCTGGTTCACGCTGGCATCGCTGCTGTGTTCGATGGCGTCAAATATTGGCCACCTCATTGCATTTCGCGTCATCCAGGGCTTAGGGAGCGGGATGCTGGTGCCGCTGACTCTGATCATCCTGACCCGCGAAGCGGGTCCGCGACGTCTCGGTCGATTGATGGCGGTGCTCGGTATTCCGATGCTGCTGGCCCCGATGGGCGGGCCGGTCCTGGGCGGTTGGCTGATCAGCGCCTATGGCTGGGAGTGGATCTTCCGGATCAACCTGCCGGTCGGCGCGATCCTGCTGCTGTCGGCGGCATTGATCTTCCCGAAGGAGCGATCGCGTCCATCGGAGGCGTTTGACTTCGTCGGGATGCTTTTGTTGTCACCGGGATTGGCATCACTGCTGTTCGGGATTTCTTCAGTGCCGCGGCGGGACAGCTTCACCGACAACCACGTGTGGATACCCGGCCTGATCGGCATCGCCTTGATCACCGCGTTCGTTGTGCATGCGCTGCACGGCGCCGACCACCCGCTCATCGACCTGACACTGTTCAAGAACCGCGCGGTGACCTTTGCCAACACCGCGATGTTCTGGTTCTCGGTCGGATTCTTCGGCTCGGCCCTGGTGGTCCCCAGCTACCTTCAACAACTGTTTCACGAAACACCGCTGCAGTCCGGGCTGCAATTGATCCCACAGGGGCTCGGCGCGATGCTGACCATGCCGCTGGCCGGAATGTTGATGGACAAGCGCGGCCCCCGCGATGTGCTATTGGCCGGGATCACTCTGATTGCGAGCGGACTGAGCGTATTCGCCTACGGCGCTTGGCAACAGGCCGATTATCTACCGACCCTGTTAATTGGTCTGGTGACCACCGGCATCGGCCTGGGCTGCACGCTGACACCGCTGTCCGGAGCTGCGGTCCAGACGTTGGCGCCGCATGAAGTAGCGCGCGGCTCGACACTACTCAGCGTGAATCAACACGTCGCCGTCGGTGTCGGCACCGCGTTGATGTCGGTAATCTTGACCAGCCAGTTCAATCGCAGCGAAACCATCGGCACCGCACAGAAACTCGGCCTTCTGCGCGGCAAATTCACCAAGCACGGCGTGCCGGCGCCCCCGCAGCACGAGGTTCCCGCCGAATTCACCACGCGGCTGATGCACGACCTGACCCACTCCTACACGCTGGTGCTGGCGGTCTCGATTGTGGTTGTCGCGGTGACGCTACTGCCGGTGGCGTTCTTGCCCAACAAGCCGCCGCCCCCCGGCCGCGCCCAGTCGACGGTGCCCCTGTAGGGGCGACCAGTACCCCGACCGTGCAGTTTATGGATGTCGATCCGCAATTTTCACGGCCACAACCCGCACACTCGACGCCGGATGCCCGACTTTACCGACGCCGAGGACGCAATTTAGGCCTGCGCTCCGCTAGCTGCCAGCAACCAGGCGTACTGGTAGGCGGTCTCTTTCCAGCGTTCGTAACGCCCGCTGATACCACCGTGGCCGGCGGTCATCTGGGTCTTCAACAGCACCGGGTTGCCATTCGCATTGGTATGGCGAAGTGCGGCAACCCATTTGGCCGGCTCCACGTAGAAGACCCGAGTGTCGTGCAGCGACGTCATGGCGAGAATGGCCGGATAGTTCTGCTCAACGACGTTCTCGTAGGGCGAATACGATTTCATGTAGTGGTAGACGTCGCTGTCGCTCAACGGGTTTCCCCATTCGTCCCACTCGGTGACGGTCAACGGCAGCGACGGGTCGAGGATCGTCGTCAGCGGATCGACGAAGGGCACCTGCGCCAGGATGCCCGCGAACAAATCA
>NZ_JBYCLA010000495.1:0-5634 GCF_057473665.1 Mycobacterium sp. TH-M25 | reverse complement strand
CGTCTTGCACAGCCGGGCCAGGAATTCGTTGGAGTGGCTGGCAAAAACCAGGATTCCGGACCGCTCGACGAGTTTCTGCAGCCGGGTCTGCGCCTTCTTGAGGAAGTCGGCGTCGACGGCGCCGATGCCCTCGTCGAGCAGCAGGATCTCCGGGTCGATGCTGGTGACCACGCCCATCGCCAACCGCACCCGCATGCCGGTGGAGTAGGTCCGCAGCGGCATCGACAGATAGTCGCCGAGTTCGGTGAAGTCGGCGATCTCGTCGACCTTGGCCAGCATTTGCTTGCGGGTCTGGCCGAGGAACAGGCCGCGGATGACGATGTTCTCGTAGCCCGAGATCTCGGGGTCCATCCCGACGCCGAGGTCGAACACCGGGGCCACCCGACCGCGAACGATCGCCGATCCGCGGGTCGGCTCGTAGATGCCCGAAAGTAGGCGCAGCAGCGTCGATTTCCCGGCCCCGTTGTGGCCGACCAGCCCGACTCGGTCACCGAGCTCCAGCGACATGGTGATATCGCGCAACGCCTCGATGACCACCACGTTGGACGCGTTGCGCCCGATCGAGCCGCCCAGGAAGGTCTTCTTCAGCGACCGTGACTTGGCGTCGAAGATCGGAAACTCCACCCACGCCTCGTGGGTCTCGATGCGTGGACCCGTTGGTGTCACCGGCTGCCCTACAGGTACTGCCCGGTGCCGGAGCCGGGTCTACCGTGCCCGTGGCTTCCGGGCGGCAGGCCACGCTGTTCGCGCATCTGCTCGAGCTGCGTACGCGCGGCCATCTGCTGTGCGAACAACGCGGTCTGGATGCCGTGGAACAGACCCTCCAGCCATCCGACCAACTGAGCCTGGGCGATGCGAAGTTCGCCGTCCGACGGCACCGTGCCCTCGGTGAACGGCAGCGTGAGGCGGTCGAGTTCCTCGCGTAGTTCGGGCGCCAGGCCGTCTTCGAGCTCGCGGATGCTGGTGGCGTGGATCTCGCGCAGCCGGTTGCGGCTGGCGTCGTCGAGCGGGGCCGCGCGCACTTCTTCGAGAAGTTGCTTGATCATCGTGCCGATCCGCATCACCTTGGCGGGCTGCTCGACGAGGTCGGTGATCGAGCGATCATCCGAGCCCTGCTCGGGATCCTGCGCCATCGCCATCAATCGGGGGTCGACGCCGCCGATGACCTCGATGTCGTCGTCGTTACTCAATGCTTGTCACCTTTGGGAGTAGTCGGAGTGCGCTGAGGACCCAGCCATTCATAAATCCAGGCTTCACCGTTGTCGTAGATCTTCGTCCACCACTTCGATCGGTCTATTGACACTAGCCCGTCGGGCACCTTGAACCCGCGAACCGTGGGCGCGCTGGTCAGGACGTAGCGGATGTTCAATGCCCGAATTGCTTCCGGCACCAACGCCCGCTTGTCCTCGGGTACCCCGGGCAGCGCGTCGGCATCGGCGTAGGCCCAGAAGAGGTAGCGGTAATAGCCCGGGCCGGTTTGCTGCGGGAAGTCGTAGTGCGTCCACAGCGGGTGCAGGTCGGCGACCGCGTACATCCACGCGGTGCCGTCGACGTTGGAGTTGCCGATCAGGGTGGTCCGCGCCCCGGGCAGCGCGGCCAGGTGGGCAAAAGCGTCCAAGTCTTTCTCGTTGATGATCACCGAGTCGTACTTGTCGCCGAACAACACCAGATGCCGGTACAGGTAGTGCCGTGCGGACAGCGTCGTAGTGAGCGTCAGCAGGACCACGATCGTCGAAACCCACACGGTGTCAGGCACTTTGACGACGCTTCGGGCGACGAATTTCCTGGCCAGCGCTACGGCACCGACCACCAGCGCGAACAAGGCGATCGCCGCCATCGGCGTCACCAGCATCGTCACCACCGCCGAGAGCCGGCGCGGGTCGTTGTAGAAGAACTGACTGAACTGCTCGATCACGGCGCCCAGCGGATTGTGGAACGGCGCCCCCGAGTAGATCGTCGCCACGGTGAGCACCAGCCAGAGCACCGGCGGCCACCAGACTTTGTGGTAGATCAGGATCGCCATGCCGATGGCGATCAGCGTCACGAGACCGTACTGGATCGGGAAGTCGTTGAGGTGGCGGGTGTGCAGCAGCAGCGCGTCGATCACCCCCTGCTTGACGGTCTTGAAGCTGGGGAACGCGTGCCCGGCGATGATGTCGGCTTGCTGGGCCACCCCGAGGAACTGCGGCGCCAGGATCAGCAGGGCGGGCACTCCCGCCGCGGCTAGCGTCAGCGCGTCGGCGAGCCGGCCGCGCACCGGATGCCACCACGCGTCCATCAGCCACCAGGCCGCTACGAACAAGATCACCACGAAGCCACCGGTGAGGTGCACCGAGAACACCCCGACCAGGGCCAGCACCGCCGCCGGAATCCGGTCCCGATGGCCCAGCGTGGAGACGATCAGCACAAAGGTCGGGATCGCCACGCCGTAGGCCGCCAGGTTCGGCATCGCCGCCGTGCCGAACTCGACGTAGGGCACCGAGGTGAACGACGCCGACAACGCGGCGGCGGTGGCGGCCACCCCGGCGGCGTGCTTCGTGCGGGAGCGCAGCACGTGCCAGGCCAGCACTGCGGCGCTGGTCGGAAACAACCAGACCGACGCCGCCACCGAGCACAACGTGTAGCCGGTCGTGGGTGCTGCGCCGGTCAGTTGGCAGAAGACCGCGGTCAGCGCATGAAACACCGACGGGTAGTACAGCGGCTGATGAGTCTCGACGTTGCGCAGCTCACCCATGTGGGTCGACGACGCCTGGCCGGTGTCGAGCATGAAGCGGACCGTGTTGGCGTGCCAGACCGCATCCCAGGTGCTGGGGATCGACTGCCAATGGACCAGTCCGCGGTAGGCCGCCCACATGATCAGCAACGCTCCGAGCGTCACGCCGGCGGCCACCGTCAACGCCTGCCGGCGGTCGATACCCAGCAGTTGTGCCGCCTGGTCGCGGTGGCGGGCCAGCAACGGCTGAATGCAGATCATGGCGACGCACACCGTCGCGAGGGCGGCCAGTGCGGTCCAGCCATTCCACGGGACTCCGACAGCACCGAACGGGATGATCGCCAGCGCGACAACGCCGTAGGTCAGCGCCGGGCCGACGGCGATGGCGATCGGCCACGTCAGCTGAGTGATTCGTCCGACGATGGCCCCCGGGACGATCAGCAAAAACAATGCCAGCAGCGTTCCGAAGCAGAGCCCCACGCGACTAGTATGGCTGCCCGGGTGGCCCGGCTCGGGACGGTGGGCACTTGTCCGGGTGCCCGCTACCATCACAGTTTCGCTTATTGTGCGTGGCTCTAAGGTGGCTGCTATGGCATACGACGTCGCCCGGGTGCGCGGTTTGCACCCGTCGTTGGGGGACGGTTGGGTGCACTTCGATGCCCCGTTCGGAATGCTCATTCCCGAGTCGGTGGCGACGACCGTTTCGACGGCCTTCCGCGGGTCCTTTCCCAGTACGGTCGGACCGCACCCGTCGGCCAAACGCAGCGCGGCGGTGCTCGACGCGGCACGGCAGGCGGTTGCGGATCTGGTGAACGCCGACCCGCGCGGCGTGGTGCTGGGCGCCGACCGTGCGGTGTTGCTGGCATCGCTGGCCGACGCATCGTCCACGCGTGCGGGCCTGGGCTACGAGATGGTCGTCACCCGCCTCGACGACGAGGCGAACATCGCGCCCTGGCTGCGCGCCGCAAACCGGTTCGGCGCCAAGCTCAAGTGGGCCGAGGTCGACATCGAAACCGGTGAGCTGCCGTCCTGGCAGTGGGAGGGCCTGATCGGGCCGGCGACCCGCCTGGTCGCGGTCTGCTCTGCGTCGGGAACGCTCGGCTCTGTCACCGATCTGCGGCCGGTCACGAAGCTGATCCACGACGTCGGCGGGTTCGTGGTCGTCGACCACTCCGCGGCCGCCCCCTACCGGTTGATCGACGTCGACGACATCGACGCCGACGTGGTGGCGCTGAACGCCGTCAACTCGGGCGGTCCGCCGGTGGGCGCGTTGGTGTTCCGCGACCCGGCGATCATCAACGCCTTCGCCTCGGTGTCGACCAACCCCTACGCCACCGGCCCGGGCCGTCTCGAGGTCGGCGTCCACCAGTTCGGACTGCTCGGCGGCTTCGTCGCCAGCATCGAATACCTCGCCTCGCTGGACGAGTCGGCGCGCGGCACTCGGCGCGAAAGACTGTCGACGTCGCTGCAATCCGCCACCAGCTATCTGGACAGCATCTTCGAGTACCTGATGGGCTCGCTGCGCTCGCTGCCGAGGGTGGTGGTGATTGCCCGGCCCGAATCGCGGATCCCGGTGGTCAGCTTTGCGGTGCACGACGTGCCGGCCGAGCTGGTTGTGCAGAGGCTGGCCGACAACGGAATTCTGGCGATCTCCAACTCCAACTCGCGGGTGCTCGACGTGCTCGGCGTCAACGACGTCGGCGGCGCGGTGACCGTCGGGCTCTCGCACTATTCGACGGTGTCGGAGGTCGACCAGTTGGTGCGAGCGCTGGCGTCGCTGGGTTAAAGAGTCAGCACGACCTTGCCGGTCACCTCGCCGGAGGACAGCATGCGGTGCGCTTCGCCGGCATCCTGAATCGGCAGGCGGGCGCCGATAATCGGCCGGACCCGGCCGTCGGCGATCATCGGCCACACCGATTTCGTCACCGCCGCGACGATCTCGCTCTTGCTGTTGGGTCCGTTGGTCGGGCGGGCCCGCAGCGTGGTGCCGATGACGTGGGCGCGTTTACCCATCAGCTTGCCGATGTTGAGTTCGCCTTTGACGCCGCCCTGCATGCCGATGATCACCAGTCGGCCTTCGGTGGCCAGCGCGTCGATGTTGCGGTCGAGGTATGCGGCGCCCATGATGTCGAAGATGACGTCGGCGCCGCGGCCGTTGGTTGCTTCGTGCACCCGTGCGACGAAGTCCTCGTCGCGGTAGTTGATCAGGATCTCGGCGCCGAGTTCGCGGCACGCCTCCAACTTGGCCGCTGATCCCGCGGTGACAGCGACCCGGGCGCCCAGGGCTCGCGCGACCTGGATCGCGTGACTGCCGACACCGCTGGCGCCGCCGTGCATCAGCAGCAGTTGACCCTCGTGCAGGTGTGCCGTCATCACCAGGTTCGACCAGACCGTGCACGCCACCTCGGGGACGCCCGCGGAGTCCACGAGGTCCAGGCCGACGGGATGCGGCAGGACCTGACCGGCGGGAACCGCGACGTACTCGGCATAGCCGCCGCCTGCCAGCAAAGCGCAGACTTCTTGCCCCGGCGACCAGCCCGCCACGTCGTCGCCGACCGCGTCGACGACGCCGGAGACCTCCATGCCCAGTAGTTCGCTCGCTCCCGGCGGGGGCGGATACAGCCCGGCGGCCTGCAACAAGTCGGCCCGGTTGACCCCGGCGGCGCTGACCTTGATCAGCACATCGGCGGGGCCCGCAGTGACGTCGGGCACTTGCTGCCACCGGAGTCGGTCGGCGGATTCGGCGACGATGCCATACATGCTTGCCACGCTACTAGCCCCTGTTCCAAAGGCGATGCGTCGCATAGCATGACGTGATGACGGCGCTCATTGCCGGCCGGAAAGCCAGTGCGATACCCGGGCTTGATCTTGCCGAGCAAGACGCGTGGCAGTCCTTTTTGGATGCCACCCTGCGGTTGTAT
>NZ_JBYCLA010000494.1:0-7596 GCF_057473665.1 Mycobacterium sp. TH-M25 | reverse complement strand
GAATCCCGACGCCGTGGTCAGCACCGGATGGATCGGCGGGACGTACCTTCTGGCGGTGTCGGGCCTCGCGTCCCGCCCGGGTCCCGCCGTCGACAGCGATCTTTCTCGACCCTCCTCGCGGCTCGCCATGCTGCTGCCGTATCTCCCGCTGTCATTCGCGGCCACCGTCGGCGCGGTATATTTTTGGCCGGCAGATGCGGGCGAGGCGTTCGTCTACACGACCGGTCTGGTGATGGTCTGCACGATGCTGATGCGCCATTTCCTGGCGATCGACCGAAAACGAAGGTTGCTGGAGGCAGTCACCGATGCTGCTCTGCGCGACACGGTGACCGGTCTGGCGAATCGACGGTTGCTCGACGAAAGATTAGCGCACGCCGCACAATTGCACCACCGTCTTGATGTCCCGCTGAGTGTGCTAAGCATCAGGGTGGACGACTTCAAGATCGTCAACGACACCCTGGGTCATGCGGCAAGCGATGCGCTGCTGCACAGTGTGGGCGTCCGCATCCAAGCCAGTGTCCGCGCCGACGACACCGTCGCCCGTCTCGGTGGCGACGAATTCGTCGTCGTGGTCGAAGATCGTCCCGAGGTCGCCGCGCAGGTCGCCAGCAGGATCGCCAAAGCCTTCGAAAGCGCGCTCAACATCGGCGACAACCGGGTATACGTGCATTTGAGCATCGGCGTGGCAACGGCACCGGACCACGACGAAACTGCGCTAACCGCAGCTGATCTGCTCAGCTGGGCCGAATCGGCCCGATCACGCGCGGAGCAGACAAGTGCAACGGATATCCAGACGTTTACCCCGGAGAAGGACGCACATCTCGGTCGACGTCAGACACGCCGGGCTGGGGTGGAGCGGCTGCAATTGCTGTGGGACCTACGCCGCGCGATTGACGACCGTCTGCTGACGCTGGCGTATCAGCCGCAATTCGGGATGCTGAGCGGTGAGGTATGCGGCGCTGAGGCGCTATTGCGTTGGGAACATCCGACTTTGGGCACGTTGGAGCCCGGTGAATTTCTGCCGTTGGTGCGCGAGCACGGCCTGACCGACGCCGTCACCGACGTGGTGCTTGCACGCGCGGTGGCCGACGCCGCGGGTTGGCATGCGCTCGGCACCGCGATTCCGGTCTCGGTAAACTTGTGGGCACGCTCACTCGACGAGGACGCCCTGCCCGACCGCATCATGAGCGTGCTGGACATTCACGGTATGTCGGCGCGGTTTTTGACGGTGGAGATCACCGAGGAACTGGTGGTGGCCGACTTCGACAAGGGTCGTGCCGTACTGAATCGTCTCCGGGAAGCCGGTGTTCGTGTTTCGATCGACGACTTCGGCAGCGGATACTCCACGTTGACGTATCTTCGAGAGCTGCCCATCGACGAAGTCAAACTCGACCGTCAGTTGATTGCCCCGATTCTATATGACCGACGTGCCGCGACAATCGCACGGTCTGTGATCGAACTGGCCGAGGAGTTCGGAATTTCCAGCGTCGCCGAAGGCGTCGAAAACGAAGACACCGCTCGTTGGCTCCGAAAATTCGGCTGCGACATCGTGCAGGGCAACTATTTTTCGGGGCCGTTGCCCGCCGGTGAAATCCCGCAGGTGCCTGCGGTTGCCGCGCACCCGGGCCCGGTAGCGCGCTAGCGGCTCAGCCGACGGCGAAGCTGCTCAGCCACCGATAGCACCGACTCACGTTGGCGGGCAACCTGATTGGGAGCCGTACCGCCACGGGCGTCGCGGGATGACACCGAGCCTTCGATGGTGAGCACCTCACGAACCGCAGGGGTGAGAGCGTCGCTGATGGCCGCCAGCTGATCGTCGGTGAGCTCTTCGAGCCCGACTCCGAGCTTTTCCGCGACCTGAACCGCAGCCCCGGCGGCCTCGTGGGCGTCCCGGAACGGAACACCCTGGCGCACCAGCCATTCGGCGATATCGGTGGCCAGCGTGTAGCCGGCCGGAGCCAGTGCCGCCATCCGCTCGACGTTGAATGTCAGGCTGGCGACCAGGCCGGCCATCGCCGGCAGCAGCAGCTCGAGCTGTGCCACCGAGTCGAACACCGGCTCCTTGTCCTCTTGCAGGTCGCGGTTGTAGGCCAGTGGCTGTGCCTTCAGCGTCGCCAACAGCCCGGCCAGGTTGCCGATCAGCCGGCCCGACTTGCCGCGAGCCAACTCGGCGATGTCGGGATTCTTCTTCTGCGGCATGATCGAACTACCGGTCGACCACGAGTCGTGCAACGTGACATAGCCGAATTCGGTCGAACTCCAGAGGATCACATCTTCGGCGAGCCGGGACAGGTCGACGCCGATCATCGCGAAGACGAAGGCCGCCTCCGCGGCGAAATCCCTTGACGCGGTAGCGTCCACGGAGTTCTCGGCAGCCGCGGTGAAGCCGAGCTTTTCGGCGATCGCGTCGGGATCCAGGCCCAGCGACGAACCGGCCAGCGCCCCGGAACCGTAGGGCGAGATCGCCGTACGCGCGTCGAGGTCGATAAGCCGGTCGACGTCGCGCAGCAACGGGTGGGCGTGCGCCAGCAGATGGTGCGCCAGCAGGATCGGCTGGGCGGACTGCAGATGGGTCTTGCCGGGCATGATGGCATCCGGATACGCGGCCGCCTGGGCCGCCAGTGCTTCGACAAGCTCAAGCGCGCCGGCGGCCACACGCCGCAGCGCATCGCGCAGCCACATCCGAAACAGCGTGGCCACCTGGTCGTTTCGTGACCGGCCCGCGCGCAGCCGACCGCCCAAGTCGGGGCCGACCCGATCGATCAGCCCGCGCTCCAGCGCTGCGTGCACGTCTTCATCGGTGGGCAGCGGCCCAAAGCTGCCGTCGCCGATGTCTTCGGCCAGACTGTCCAGGCCGGCCAACAACCCATCGCGCTGTTCGGTGGTCAACAACCCGGCGTTGAACAGCACCTGAGTGTGCGCCTTGGAGGCGGTGACGTCGTACGGTGCCAAGACCCAGTCGAAATGGGTCGAGCGGCTCAGCGCGGTCAGCGCCTCGGACGGGCCGTCGGCGAAACGCCCGCCCCACAGCGATCCTTCGTTGGTGCTCACGTTTCGTCGGTGGCCAGATCCCGGCGTGCGGCGAGCTTGGACGACAGCCCGTGCACGTAGACGAAGCCCTTGGCCATCGACTGGTCGAAGGTGTCGCCCTCGTCGTAGGTGGCCAGGTTGAAGTCGTACAACGACTCGGCGCTACGCCGACCGTTGACGGCAATATGCCCGCCGTGCAACACCATTCGGATCTCGCCGGTGACGTGTTCCTGGGTCTTGGCGACGAAGGCCTCCAGGGCGGTCTTCAGCGGTGAATACCACAGGCCGTCGTACACCAACTCCGCCCAGCGCTGGTCGGTGTGCCGCTTGAACCTGCCCAGCTCTCGTTCCAGGGTGACGTGCTCGAGTTCGGCGTGCGCGGTGATGAGGACCATCGCGCCTGGGGCTTCGTAGATTTCGCGACTCTTGATGCCCACCAACCGGTCCTCGACGACGTCGAGTCGCCCGACGCCCTGCGCGCCGGCGCGGCGGTTGAGTTCCTCGATGGCCTGCAGCACCGAGACCGCGCGGCCGTCGATCGTGACCGGCACGCCCCGTTCGAAGCCGACGATCACCTCGTCCGGGGTGTTCCAGTTGACGGTCGGATCTTCGGTGTAGTCGTAGACGTCCTTGGTAGGCGCGTTCCAGAGGTGTTCCAGGAAGCCGGTTTCCACCGCGCGGCCCCAGACGTTCTGGTCGATCGAGAACGGCGAGCGCTTGGTGACGTTGATCGGGATGGCGTTCTCCTCGGCGAACGCAATGGCCTTCTCCCGGGTCCAGGCGTAGTCGCGGACCGGCGCCAATACCTCCAGATCTGGTGCCAGTGAAGCGAATCCGACCTCGAAGCGGACCTGGTCGTTGCCTTTGCCGGTGCAGCCGTGCGCGACGATGCCGCCGCCGTGTTCGCGGGCGGCCTCCACCAGGTGTTTGGCGATCAGCGGCCGGCTGATCGCCGACACCAGTGGGTAGCGGTCCATGTAGAGGGCGTTGGACAGGATGGTCGGCAGGCAGTAGCCGTCGGCGAATTCGTCGCGGGCGTCGACCACGACGGCTTCCACCGCGCCGCAGTCCAGCGCACGCTGACGCACCACCTCCATATCCTCACCGCCCTGTCCGAGGTCGATCGCGACGGCGACGACCTCTCTGCCGGTCTCCTTGCCGATCCAGCTGATCGCCACCGAGGTGTCCAGACCACCGGAATAGGCCAAGATGACGCGATCGGACATGAATCGATCTCCTTTAAGTCGTGCGGTTACGTCAGGTTTTGGAGCACGCCGGCCAGCTCGGCGCCGGTCATCGGCTCGCGGGCCGCCACGAAGATGGTGTCATCCCCGGCGATGGTCCCGACCACGTAGGGCAGGGCGGCGCGGTCGATGGCGCTGGCCAGATAGTCCGCCGCCCCCGGTGGCGTGCGCAGCACCGCCAGGTTGCCGGTGGCATCGGTCGACACCAGCACCTCGCTCAGCAGCCGGGACAGCCGCGCGGTACCGCCGGGCACGCCGCGTAGCGGGCTGCCCTCTTCGGGAACGACATAGACGCCGACACCACCGTCGGCGCCGCGCAGCTTCACCGCGCCGAGCTCCTCGAGGTCTCGCGACAGGGTGGCCTGAGTGACCTCGACACCGTCAGCCGCCAGCATCGCGGCCAGCTCGCCCTGGCTGCGGACCTCCGCCGACGACAAGATCGCCACGATGCGGGCCTGTCGCCCCACGCGGGTGATCTCCGGTGTCGTCTTCGAGCGCGTCATGGGAGGCGTTCCAGCAGCCACACCAGCAGCGCTTTTTGCGCGTGCAGTCGGTTCTCGGCTTCGTCCCACACCGCGCTGTGCGGGCCGTCGATCACCTCGTCGGTGATCTCATGGCCCCGGTGAGCCGGAAGGCAGTGCAATACGACAACTTCCGAGTCGGCTTTGGCCACCAGGTTCGCATTGAGCTGGAACGCCCGGAACGGCCGTACGCGATCCAGCCCGTCGTCTTCTTGGCCCATCGACGTCCAGGTGTCGGTCACCAGCACGTCGGCACCGGATGCGGCGGCGATCGGGTCCGCGGTGACGGTCACCGATCCGCCGGTGTCGGCGGCGCGGTGTTCGGCGGCCGCGATGAACAACCGATCCGGTGCGAATCCGGTTGGCGCTGCCACTGTTACGTGCATGCCCGCGGTGACGCCGCCGAGCATCAGCGAATGCGCCATGTTGTTGGCGCCGTCACCGAAGTAAGTCATCCGCAGACCGCGCAGCGAGCCCTTGCGCTCGGCGATGGTCTGCAGATCGGCCAGCACCTGGCAGGGGTGGAACTGGTCGGACAGCGCGTTGACGATCGGCACCGTGGCGGTTTCGGCCATCGCGGTCAGACGCGCTTGACCGTAGGTGCGCCACACGATGGCATCGACGTAGCGGGACAGCACTTTAGCGGTGTCCTGCAGCGTCTCCTCGCGGCCCAGCTGGGTGCTGCGGCCGTCGACCACAACGGCGTGCCCACCGAGCTGGGCGATGCCCACCTCGAAGGAAAAGCGGGTGCGGGTGGAATTCTTGTCGAAGATCACCGCGACGCCGCGCGGCCCGTCCAGCGGGCGGCGGCTGAACGGGTCCTTCTTCAACTCGGCGGCCAGCTGCAGGACATCGGCTTGCTCGGCCGGGGTCAGGTCGTCGTCGCGCAGGAAGTGTCGCGTCATGAAGCCCTCTCGGCGGTGTCGAGGATGCCCGGCAGCGCGGTGACGAACGTGTCGAGCTGCTGCTCGGTGATGATCAGGGGCGGCGCCAGGCGGACGACGTCGGGTGCGGCGGCGTTGACCAAGAATCCGGCCGATCGGGCGGCCGCCTCGACCGCGTTGGCCGTCGGCGCGGTCAAGACGACCCCGCACAGCAGGCCGCGGCCGCGGACGTGGTCGATCGCGGGATGGTGCAGCGCTGCGATGTTCTGGTGCAACGTCTTCCCCAGCGACGCGGTCCTTCGGACCAGGTCGTCGTCGGCGATGGCCCGCAGCACCGCCAGCGCCGCTGCCGCGCAGATCGGGTTGCCACCGAAGGTGCTGCCGTGCAGGCCGGGGGTCATAAGCTGGGCGGCCCGACCGGTCGCCAGGCACGCCCCGATCGGCAGGCCGCCGCCGAGCCCCTTGGCCATCGTCACCACGTCGGGAGTGACGCCGTCGTGCTGGTGTGCGAAAAACGTTCCGGTGCGCCCCATTCCGGTCTGCACCTCGTCTAGGACCAGCAGCGCGCCGTGGCGGGCGGTGATATCGCGGGCTGTGGCCAGGTAGCCGTCCGGCGGCACGACGATGCCGCTCTCCCCCATGATCGGCTCCAGGAATACCGCCGCCGTGTCGTCACCGACCGCAGCCGCCAGTGCATCGGCGTCGCCGTAGGGCACGTGGGTGACGTCGCCGGGTAGCGGTGCGAACGGAGCCTGCTTGCTCGGCTGGCCGGTTAACGCCAGGGCGCCCATCGTCCGGCCGTGGAAGCCACCTTGCGCCGCAACCAGTTTCGTTCGGCCGGTGAGACGAGAGAGTTTGAACGCCGCCTCGTTGGCCTCGGTTCCGGAGTTGCAGAACAACACCCGGGTCTCGGTGTCGGCGCCAAGCAGGCCGGCCAGCGCCTCGGCCAGCGCGATGCCAGGTTCAGCGGCATACAAATTTGAGGTGTGTCCCAGCGTCGACATCTGCCGCGTCACAGCCTCGAGCACGGCCGGGTGCCCGTGGCCGAGCACGTTGACTGCGATGCCGCCGAGCAGGTCCAGATACGACTTTCCGTCGACGTCGGTGACCACGGCGCCGTTGCCACTGGCCAACGCCACCGGCGGAAGGCCGTAGTTGTTCATCATCACCGCCGACCAGCGGTCCTGAAGTTCCTCAGTGTGGGTCATGCGCTCACCACCTTCGTTCCGGAGCCCTCATCGGTGAGCAATTCGACCAGCACGCAGTGCTCGACGCGGCCGTCGATGATGTGCGCGCTGGGCACACCGCCCTTGACCGCGTGCAGGCAGGCTTCGATCTTGGGAATCATGCCCGTCTCCAGCGTCGGCAGCAGTTCAGTCAAGGTGGCGGTGTCGATTTCGCTGACCAGCGAATCCCGGTCCGGCCAGCGGGTGTAGAGACCGTCGACATCGGTCAGCATCAGCAGCTTCTCGGCACCCAGAGCCTCGGCCAGCGCACCCGCGGCGGTGTCGGCGTTGACGTTGTGGACGACACCGTCGACGTCGGGCGCCAGCGTCGACACCACCGGAATCCGATTGGCGGCAATGAGATCCAACACTACAGCGGGATTCACCCGCTCGATGTTGCCCACCAGGCCGATGTCGGTGTCGACGCCGTCGACGCTGACGCTGCGCCGTACCGCGGTGAACAGGTTGGCGTCCTCGCCGGTGACACCGACCGCATAGGGGCCGTGCTCGTTGATCAGGTTGACCAGTTCGCGACCAACCTGAAAAAATTCTCATCCCGCCTCCACTCCAACCACGCTCCGCTCAATTTACTATTGCATAGTAAACATAATTTTATGTTGGACAGGTAACATCTTGTGTTGCGAAGATGGGCGGAGCCTTATTCATATATTTTATTTATAATATTTTTAAC